>CAYWBI010000003.1:4381-48642 GCA_964456445.1 uncultured Calditrichaceae bacterium | reverse complement strand
ACAGCATCATCTTTAGCGCATCGGGTTCGGCCAGCGCCCAGTTCAGCACCTCGTCCCGGTTAAAATTTAACAATGCTTCCACGGTTTCGGTCACGGTCAGCGATACGGTCACGGGCAGTTTTACGGTGAAGGCGGTCAAGAAAACGGATACCAGCGTCAGCGGCGCCAGCGGGCTTGTAACGGTTAACGGGGCTACATTAAACTATGTCCTGATCCGGACCGCTGCCAACAATGGTGGTATCGAGTTTGCAGATTCAGTTTTTACGACGGACAATTCGGTCACCTTTTTTGCGGCAGGTTATGATGTCTATAATAACTATTTGTCTGATGAATCCGTGACCTGGTCGTCAAGCGGCACTCTACAGGGGGTCAGTGGAACGGGGACGAGTTTTCTTTATTCACCTTCAGCTACAGGCAGCGGAACTATAATTGCCACCTCGGCAACCAGCGGCGTTTCTTCTGATACAACCGGGACTTTAACGGTTAATGCAGGCACCCTGGCGGAGCTGCGTATTCAAATCCAACCCACGGCCAATGGAATTGTGTTGGGCGATACAAGCATAACAGCCGATCAGAACCTTATACTTTTTGCCGTGGGATATGACGCCGATGGTAATTATCTATCCAGGGAACAATCGACCTGGACGGGAAACGGCGTGCTTAGCGCGTTGTCCCCGGCAAATCCGACAGACAGCGTATTTATTGATGCCACGACTTCCGGCTCGGGTTCTGTGAAGGCGGTGAGTGTTGCCAATACGGCCATCACGGATAACAGTGGTGGAATTACCGTTTCACCTGGCGCTGTCACGCACCTTATTATAAAAGATGGTCCCAATGATGCCGGCAGCGCCGTCGGTGTAGTCAATATGTCGGTCGGGCAATCCCAAACATTTTACGCCAATGGCTATGATGCCGACAATAATTTTAGCGCCAATGTCAATGTGGACTGGGCAGTTACCGGGACATTAAGCGGGCTTGACCCCACAACAAATTCATCGTCCACATCCCTTGCGCCTACCTCGCCGGGGAGTGGTTTGGTTTATACCACCAATTCCAGCGGATATGTAAATGACTCCACCGGTACGGTGACGGTGTCAAGCGGAAGTTTGTCATCGCTTGAAATCCGAACGGCCGTCGGTAACGGCGGGGTTGTCTTAAATGACTCGGTATTAAGCGCAGGTGCAACATTAACCCTCTATGCGGCCGGATATGATCTTTATGGGAATTATCTTGGGGAGCAATCGGTTACCTGGAGTGTGGATGGTGACACCATAGGGTTTTATTCAACTACAACGGCGTCCACAAACAATATATTTAACAGTCGGGTGCAAAATTCCGCACGATTGAAGATTGTAAGCGGCAGCGTCAATGACTATAGTGGTGTGATAAAGGTTAATCCGGGCGCCGCGGCAACCCTTACGGCACTTTCCGCGCAAAGCCTAAGCGGCACAGCCAATGATTTTATCCCCGATTCCCTCATTGTTCAGGCTAAGGATAGCTATGGTAACAAAGTGCCCAATCTAAATGTCTCTTGGACAACGCCCTCCGATGGACAATTATCCCCCGGCACATCGCCACCGGGCATAACGGATTTATTGGGAAAATCGCGCAGTAAATGGCGGCTTAGAAGTTCCGCGGCGGCATTGGATACGGCCTATGCAACCGCCAGTGGTTTGCCTGCCGTACAGTTTACCGCCAATGTCTTGTCATCGAAGGCGGATTCCTTAAAGTTTGTAAGTGGTGATGCTCAAAGCGATACCGTGGGGGCGGCCCTTGCCCTGCCTTTTATTGTGCAGGTTGTGGATAGTCTTGGCAATCCTGTTTCCAATACAACCATTACCTTTTCAGTATCCGACTTCCCCGCGGGCGCCTCGGGGTTTAGCTTAAGCACCATTTCCACTGCAACCGATGCGGGCGGCAATGCACAAACCATATTGACGCTGGGTTCACTAACGGGCAGCTATACTGTTTCTGCTTATAACAGCAATTTGTTAAACAGCCCACAGGTATTTAATGCTACTGCCACCAATGGGCTTGTAAAACAAATATCCATCGTGTCCGGTAATACACAAACCGATACGGTTGGAACGGTTCTTCCTTTTCCATTAAAGGTGAAAACAGTCGATCGCAATGGAAACAGTGTTTCCGGTGTGTCCCTCAACTGGCAATCCACTTCCGATGGCTTGGTTGATGGGGCGGCGTCTCAGTTGCATACATCCAGTAGCAGCGGCCTGGACAGCGTGGCCTGGACATTGCGTACCACAGCCGGGGCAGACACGGTTACGGTTTCTGCAACGGGCGTAAGTACAGCACTCTTTACCGCAACCGCCGGAAATGATCTTGCAAACAGCATCGTTACGGTTTCGGGAAACAAGCGGTCCACGGTTGCGGGAAGTAATCAAAAAATCGTTGCCCGGGTTTTGGATCAATATAACAACTATGTTGCCGGGCATTCGGTAACCTTTGCCCCGGCCAATAGCATGTCTGCCTTAAATAATATTTCCGATAGTAACGGTTTGGTTTCTGCAGTTTATACAACACCATCCGATTCGGATTCCAGTATCGCCACGGCTTCCATCACATCTCCGGTTTCCAGCGCTCAATTTACTGTTTATGGAATTCGATATCTGGACGGAAGCCTTAGCCCGAAGGCCGTATCAACCAATCAAAGTGTTGTTTTTTATCTTGATGTTACCAATCCGGGTGGGGATGCTGTTCCGCTTGATACCTCCGCGAGCAGTTTCACCTTTAGTTATAATACCATCACCACAACTACAAAACTGGATTCACCGTTAACCATTCCTGCTGCATCAACCTCCACTTTAAAATTTAAAACGGTTACCATCGATGGTGGCTATCCCAGCGGAAATTATACCCCGGAAATCCATCTTGTTGGAAGTGGCCCCTATAGTGAAATGAACGGTTCATTTTTTACAAATCCAGGAGAATTGGCCGTCTCGCCGCTCGACATCGTGTTCACAAAAATTCCAAATGCCCAGGATACGCTTGTTAGCCGTGGACAGACGATAAGTGAAATTCAAATGGAAGTGACCAACAACAGCAGTGAAACCATTCGTAACCTTGTAACGGATTTAACGTTTTCCCCTGACAACGGCTATGTGGAAACGTTTATATCGGGTCCGGATTCCATGTTGACCAATACAAGCGGAATCTATCGTTATAGTTTAAACATCCCTTCAGGGGCCCCCAATGGGCTGGTCACCATCGACGGCACGGTTTCCGGCAATCTAAAATCAACCGGTCAAACGGTTAATGATGTTGGTGCAACGCAGACAAGCCAGTTCCGTGTTATCGATTCGGCCGTTCTTACCTGGCTGGCCTATACGCCAAATCCGCTCTCCGAGGGCCAGAATGTTGCTTTTTCAACCACAATAAAGAATGATGGAGCTTATGATGTGCTCTTAAACAAAGACAGCACGACCCTGACCTTTGGAGGACAGGTTTTTTATCCATCGGCAAACCAGGCATTGCAGGGGAACGGAGCGTCAACAAATATAAGTTTTACCGGGCAAAACCTGAGCCTTCTGGCAGGTACTTATCCAGGTACGTTGCTGCTTATAGGCACGGAAGTTGGAAACGCCTTTACTTCCACGCTTACGACAACCGCCTCTGGTATATCGGATTTAAACGTTCAAACCGCGGCCAATATCGATCTTCAATCCATAACCTTATCGGATGTGGAAGTCAGCCAGGGTGAAAACGGGCAAACATTAAGCATTCAATTTACAAACAGCGGGCAGGCCACGGCAACGGTCTTAAGTGCCGATAGTGTTAAAATATCCTATGGTTCCATCTATCAGTTTTCGTTAAGCTCGGGCCAAACTTTTCCTTTATATGTTCCTGCGGGAAGCAGCAATACATTGATTTATACGGTAAATGTTGATAATGCCGCGACGACGGGCAACGATACCTTTACGGCCCAGGTGGCTTTTCAGGACTCGAATAGTTCCACCGATTATACCGAGATCAACAATACCATATCCGATACCTGGAATGTGTTGAGCAAAAGTGCTTTAACAGTTAGCGCACTTAATGCGGTGGCAACACAGGTCAGCCAGGGGCAAAGTGGATTGACGGTGGATATCACCCTGCAGAACAGTGGTCAAACGCCTACAATAGTCGATACCGCCTATATTGATTTTAAACGTAACCTAAATACATTTTCAACGGCAACTGCCTTTCCGCTCACGCTGGCCGCGGGTGCATCGCAGGACATCTCGTTTTCGGTAACGATTGACAGCAACGCGGCAACGGGGACCGATTCGATCCGCGCCCTGGCCAACGGCTCAAACCAACGCAGTGGGGCGGCGCTATCGGAAACAAGCCTTTATCTTGATGGCTGGCAGGTTTTTTCCGCTCCAAGTGTTGTGATCAACTCCGTTTCGTCAACCTATTCACGGGTAAACCGCGGACAACAAAATGTACCGGTAGCCGTTTCGGTCAGCAATCAGGGGCAGGCCACGGTTTTAATTGATAGCCTTAAGTTATTGAACACGCCATCGGGCTCGACAACGGATACCCGTGTATCCGCGATCGATTCATTGGTGGCCGGACAAAGCAAGACCTACAATTTTCAATCGGATATTGCCCTCGGCGCACCAAATGCTATTTATCTTGGCGCCGGTTTTTACGGACGTGACGCCATTAGCAACGCTTTGGTCAGCAGCACAAGCCCGGTCGTTCATGATACCTTGCAGGTTGGCGATGCCGCTCAATTGGTTATCGATTCGGTTTATGCTGATTTTTACAGCTTTACCCAGGGGCAGGCCACGCGCAGGGTCCATGTAAATGTGCGCAACAGCGGCACATCCAGGATGTCCGTTGACAGTGTTGGGTTAAATTTTACCCGGATTACACCGGGTACATCAACTTTAAGTTACACAAGGATTACACCGGCCAGCCTGCCGGTCTTAAATGCCGGTGACGCGTTTGTGGCCAGTTATGACCTAATTAGCCAAAGCGCCCCGCGTGACAGCGGCGCCATTGCCATCGACGCCTATAGCTATGGCACGGATCAGGTCTCACTTCAAC
Source organism: uncultured Calditrichaceae bacterium (assembly GCA_964456445.1). GTDB lineage: Bacteria > Calditrichota > Calditrichia > Calditrichales > J004 > CAYWBI01. The sequence goes on along the minus strand of CAYWBI010000003.1, from coordinate 43,590 downwards.
CCGATTCGGTTTTTGCCGCCCTGAAACAGGATACGGTTTTGATGCAAACCCCTGCCGACCCACAGGTCATTGCCATTGCCAATCAATCGAGTGTAACAGCGGGCGAGCAAAATATCAACGTCAATTTAACCGTCCGCAACAAGGGAACGGCCGATGTCCGTTTGGAAAATATCCCGCTTGATTTTTATACACAGGCCAACGGAAACGCCAACAGCGATTATACGCGCCAATATAATACGCCGACTTTGCCATATACTTTGACCGGCTGGCAGGATACAACCATCAATTATATTGTTGGCGTATTGGATAGCGCTGCAAACCTCGGAACCATCAATCTGCGCGGGACGGCACAGGGCACGGAAATTAACCGTGCCAACTCGATAACAAATGCTTCCGGGAATTTATCGTCCTGGACGGTTTTTGGAACCGGCGCCCTGGACGTTGTTTCGGTTGTCAGTGGATTTGATTCTATAAGCACGGGCCAGCAAAATATTCCCGTGCAGGTAAATATCAGCAATGGTGGCGACAATCCGGTTATGGTGGACAGCATCCGCCTGGCGATTTCAAAGGGAAGTTATGCCGATTCTTCCCTGGTCATCTATCCCAATGCCCTGTTAAGCCCGGCCTCTTCGGCAACCTATACGCTTAATGTGGATGTGCTTTCCGCTTCTGCCACAGGGGTGGCCACACTTAATGCACGTGTGGAAGGAACAGATCAAAATACCGCCACTGCCATCTCCGATCCATCGGCCACAACAACAGACAGTTGGTTGGTGCAATCGGCTGCCGATATCAATATCACCGATAATTCACCATTGGTTGTTTCAACAAACCAGGATTTCTCAACCCTGCTGACCGTTGTCAATAATGGTGACGCCAGGGTAGATATCGATACGGTCAATACTATTTTATATCCCAAAAACAGTCCTACAAATTTTGTGAAACTGGCCGCTTCCGCGCCGCTAAAAATTGCAGGAAAACAAACGGTACAGTTGCTGTTCCGTCCAACGAATTCTACAGTGGCCTTTACCGATAGCCTGGTGCTAAGCCTGATCGGCACGGAAAACAAGGTTACTTACAACCAACTGCATACCGCGCCCAATATTTTTACCGTACAGGACCAGGCGGTGATGCAAATCGATTCGACTGTTGCTGCTGCGGACAGTGTAAGCCAGGGGGATACCTGGCCGGTACATGTGTTTGTCAGTAATACCGGTAGCGCGGGATTGCAGGTGGATTCGTTAATTTTTAATGTGTATGGAAATGCTTCCGTTGTTTCGCCAGCCCTGCCTTACACCATCTTGGGATGGACACAACAGGATTTTACGGCAACGCCGGATGTAAATACCTCGACGCCAACAGGAGATGTTTCTTTGGATGTCCGGGGTGTGGGGGAAGATATAAACAGTGCTTCTACGGCAAACGACAATGCCGCAACAGTTAGCGACACCTGGTTTGTCGGTAGTCCGCCGGATGTTATTGTAAGCAGCGTCACTTCCGTGGACACGCTTGTTGCCCAGGGTGAGAGCGGTTTACAGGTTGATGTTAAAATCAATAATAATGGTGGAACGCCGGTATTAATTACAGATACCCGGCTAAACCCGCAAATAGGCCTATATACACAAAGCTGGCCTGCCTTTAATCTGCGTCTCGCTCCAAATGACAGTACCACGTTGACCGCCACGGTAGATGTTAAAGATAATTCCGCAACAGGGTTTGACTCGCTTTTTGCCGCAGTGGATTATAAAAATATTTATTCAGGCGCCACAGCCACGGTAAATAGTACAACTGCCCACCGTTGGCGGATAAGCGGCGTACCGCATGTTAATGTTTTATCGGTATTAACCGACCCGGTAACTGTTTCACAGGGGCAAGGGCCCGAGACGGTGCAGGTACGTTTGGAAAACAGTGGAAGCAGCGACGCCACTATTAATACATTAAGCCTTGTTTTTACAAATGGCATTGCCAACTATACGCTTGGTACGGTTAGCCCTTCATTGCCTTTAAACTTAGGCGCGGGCTTACAGCAGGTTTTTGATGTTCCCGTTACTGTTACCAACAGTGCGCAAACCGGGTTGGATACCATTTCCGCCACGTTGAATATTACCGAATCGGTTACGGGCGCCAATTTTGATGTGGCAGATTCTACCATTAACGATAGCTGGACAGTGCAGTTGCGCCCGACGGTGCTTATCGATAGCGTGAAGGTCAGCCCGGCTGTTGCCAGCAGCGGTCAAACCGGTTTGTTGGCCTCGGTATATGTGCGGAACAGTTCGGGCGCTTTTGTGGCGAATGCCGATGTTGACTCGGTGGATTTGGTCATGAAACTTGGCGGAGTTGATCGCAGCGATCAGTTCAGTATAATCCGAAAAGGTGTACCGGCCTTGCCGAATACGCTGGCACCGGGAGCGACAACACGTTTTGATTTTGATCTTGATGTAAATCCCAATGCGCAGGAAGGCGCCTATCTCAGCGATGCCCGGGTTGTTTCCCATGATGTAAATGATAATCTTTCCAGTATTCGGGAGGGAGCTCAAAACGTGGATACACTTACTGTGCAGGGGCGCGCGGTTTTAGCGGTTACATCGATGATATTTATACCGGATACCCTCTCACAGGGCCAAACCCATGGCCGGATTTATACGGTTATCCATAATAACGGCGGAGCCCCGCTTACGGTTAACAGCTCTGCCCTGACCTTTACGCCGACAATTGATATGCAGGAAATTTATCTGAGTCCTGCAACACCTTTTACGCTGAATGGCGGGACAAGCGATACCATGATTTATGCCATCACGGCAAATAACAGTTACACGGGCACAGTGGATGCGGATATCGTCGTAAATGGCGCCGACGCCAATGATGGCAATAGTCTAAGTGCATCGAATGCTGCTCCTGCCCAACTGCTGATCCAAACTCCGGTTTCGCCATCGGTTACGCAAACCACGCCTAATTCATCGGAAGGTGAGCGGAATGAACAATTCCGTGTTAAAGTTGCCAACAGCGGTCAGGCAACGCTATTGTTAAACCGTGCATCCACCACACTGACCATTGTTGGTACGTCTTATCATATCCATCTCGACCCGCTTAGCCCGGATGTTATAGCGGCCACACCGGACAGCACCACATTGGTTTTTCGTGACACCTTGCTTACCGGCATGGCATCCGGCGAATATCAGTTGACGCTTTCTTTAAATGGTACAACCAACCAAGCCGCTTATCAACAGGATTTGGATGCAGGCGCCTTTGCTTATGGACAGGGCCTGGTGGTTATAACCACAATAGGTATTGAAGGCAATGATCATGTCATCCAGGGGCAAACGGGACAATATGTTAATATGGTTGTTTCCAACAGCAGCATCGCCCTGGCCATTGATTCCAGCGCAACATACCCGGTTTTCAAGGACCATACCGACGGAACACAGCGTTTTATGCAAAACCTTATACGTCTGGATACCCTGAAAATATTGCCAGTGGGTACATCTACTTTACGCTTTAAATATGACGTCCCTTCCACTTATCCCGTTGGGCAAACCGACATCTATGGACAGGTCAGTTTGGATGGCGGGTCCGTGGTAACCAATTCCACGACCTTTGACATTCTGTATGTTCAATCGTCGGCCAACGCCCATTACCTTGCTGCAAGCATTGTTCCCGATACGGTGGTTATAAGCGAAATGGTTGATTCCCGTTTGCGCTTTTATAATACGGGCAGCGCCGATCTGGCATTGATTGCCGATTCATCGTATATCGATTTTCCCGGCTCAACCATACCGCGGGCGCTTTTGTCGGGCAAGTTCACCATTGGCGGCGGCGATACGACTACACTTACCTTTAATACGGTTACAATACCCGCAAATGAAACCGCGGGGTATAAAGACGTCAATTGGCATTTAATGGGCAGTATGCTAAACGGGGATTTTTATCAGAATGATTCCACCGTACTTCAGGCATTTGAACGTGTATCTTCCGCACAGCTCATTTTTAGCTCGGTCGTTATCGATTCCGATCAGGTTTTACAGGGCGAAACCAATGTTGGAATGCATTATACCGTTCAGAATAATGGTGCGTCCGCGGCGGTAGTCAGCAAAATGAATTTCAATTTTAACAATGCGGGCCAATCGGTTTCAAATGAATGGCTGCTTGCGCTGCAGCCTTCGTTCCCCGATACGGTTGTGGGAGGCGGTCTTAAGACCTTTGACGTTCAGTTTAATGTGTTGGACAATGCTACCCTTGGCCGGGTCGATCCGGCGCCAGCCGTTACTTTTCATGATATCCGTACACCGTCCATTTCTTCCACGGACGGCATGATTGTCAATAACGATTCCGTAAGGGTCATTGTACCTGCTTCGGTACGTATAGATAGTTTACGTTTTGCGCCTCTTACTTCGGTGCCCAATGCGCCGCGGGTTAACATAGACCAGCCGTACCGGTTTCAGGTTTTTGTTCAGAACCTTGGTGCGGTGGATGTGGCCACTGCCTATCTCACCTTAAAACGGGGAACCACAGCGGTTTCCGGATTTACTGTCCAGGACATCTCCGCCGGTGCACAGAAAAGTGTTATCCTCAATGCCGATAGCCTGTCCATCGCAGGTGAATATACATACAGTGTTTTACTGGATTCGGTCCGTGATGTGAACGGGCGTTCTGTTGGAAGTGTACAATCTATAGACAACTCCGAAACGGTAATCGTGGAGCAGGCACGGCAACTTTCGATTACTTCCGCGCTTGTCAGTTCTCCGGAATCGGCCATGGATTCGTCGGTGGCCGTCGGGCAGGTTTTCAGCGTTCAGGCCTCGTTGGCGCAGAGCGGCACATCCCAGTACGGCCCGGGCGCGCTGCGGCTGATATTGCCTGCTAATTATGCTTTTAATGGTTCATTGGCCGACCAGCCCATTGATGCTGCCAATCAAACCGCTATGTGGCAGTTAAAGGCAATTGGTGAATCCCCCGCTTCGAACCCGGATTCGCTCCATATCATCTTCGGAACCATTCCGACGGATTCAAATACGGGCATGAATGTGGCATTAGGCACGGACGCCCGTGATGTATTGATGCGTACACTTCCCGATGGCGTCATAACAGTGGAATCCCTGGTGAAAGTTTCACCTCATTCTGTCCGGGATACCCTATCGACATCGGAAAAATTTGTTCTTAAAGCTAAGTTTAGTTTTAATAATAATCTAAAAGATCAAACGGCCACAATTAATTTACCGTCGGGCTATGCCGTTGAAGGGGCTTCATCCCAGGAAATCAGCGCGGATTCCGCTTTGTGGACCGTGATTGCCCCGCTTAATTTAGGACAATCGGCAGGGGTTGTGGACACTTTTAGGGTCACGGCAAAGGGAACGGACATTAATAGCAGTCTGCCTGTTAGCGACGTCTCGTCCGCCTTGTTGCTTCTCTTGCAAAAGCGGGCACAGATCGCGCTTAGATCCGGTATTTATGCACCGGCCGGGGCGATTGATGCAACACTTTCCAGCCTGCAAAATGCCGTCTTAAGGACGGTTGTTCAAAACAATGGCCAGGCCGGATTTGACAAAAGCGGGGTCCTGCGTTTTGAAGCCCATGGCGGCATCATGTTTAAAGCAAATGATGATTCCGTTCTGGTAAAAAATGCCTTTGGCGCTACCAGTTACCTGGATAGTTTACTTATGCCCGCCCTGCCAGGCAATGGCTATGTGCGGACGTTTATAAATGAAACTGAAATGCCGCTCGATGAAAATAGCGCGGATACGGTGCTGTTTACCACACGCAGTGATAGCAGCGCTTTGCGCATTCTGGAGCGTGCGGATTTGACCTTGATGATTGATCGGACAGGGGCCGGGAACAATACCTTTATAAAGGCCAATAACCAAAACTTTATGTTCCGTGCCCGAGTGATCAACAATGGTTCCGCAGGTATCGATACAAGCAATGGTGGTCATTTTCTGCGTTTGGACACGACCGGCACAGACCTGAGTTTGGCTCTTGGGGAAACCCTCAGGAAATCTTTTGTACCGGGCGATACGGTCGGCTGGCAAGTGATCAGCGCCGATCAGGCCGCCGACTTTTTTATTCGGGTTTTGGTGGATGCCGCGCCAAAAGACGAGAATGATGGTCTAAATGCCTTCCGCAGCGCTACTGCAATGCGTGATTCGGTTCGGATCATTGTAAACCAGGTAAGTGATATTTCCCTTACAGCAAATTTCGATCCCGCAGCCCCTTTGCAAAACGATACTTTGATTGTTTCCACCGATCAGGATTCAATAATTGTACAGGCCTCGGTTATCTTTGACAGCCAACTTAACATGAATAAACAAGTTAACCTGCAACTGCCACAGGGGTATGCTTCCGTGGATGGTCAGTTAACCCGCTTCGTGGCGGAAACACAAAACTCAGGCCAGTTTACCTGGTTATTGCGGGGCGCAAGCAGCGCAAGTAGCTCCCCGGATACAATCGTTATAAAAGCCAGTGGCCAAAGTCGGCAAAATCCCGGTTTGCAACGTGTGTCCGTACAAAAGATGTATGTCCGAACGATCCCCAAGGCAAACCTGTCGCTTGCAATCCGCGTGGACGCCCCTGGGGGCGCCCTGGACAGCATTGTTTCTATTGGGCAGGTTTTCCGTTTGCGCGGAATGGTTCAAAACCTGAAAGGCGCCTCGCCTACAAGCGGGCAGGGCAGTGTATCAATATCCATCGATCCAGCCGTTTTCAGTTTGATCGATTCAAGTGAAATAGGCTTAGACGCCTCGCCAAGCCGAAGTTTTAGTGTTGATAAACCGTTCTTTTGGTGGGTTCGTGCGGATAAGGTTACCGGCAGCCGCAGCACGATCTCCACACTGGACTTGTTAAAGCAACTCATGAAAGTTTCGGATCATGGCGCCCATGGCAGTACGCTTGTAGTTGATGGCACATCGCAGGGAATACCACCATCTTCTATGCTGCCGACGAGTGCATCACAAAAGCTGCAAGAGCTGCTAAAAGATAAAAAGACGGTCAATGGCGGTTCCGATATTAGCGTGGCCATAACATCCGTGCCAAAAGATATAAATTCCAATACACCCGCGGCTGTGGCAAATACCGAGGCGGTAACACTCATTTTTGTTGAAGACATTGCTCAAATCTCGATTGATTCTACAATTGTCCCGCAAACGGTTTCCACCGGACAAACCTTTGTTTATACCATTGCCGCCGGGTCCATAAGCGATAACCTTATTACACCACAGGCAGGTGTAATAGTGCCGTCGTCCTTTGACGGTGGAGGAACTTTGCTTCTGCCGCTTAACAGCAGCAATAAGCAGGCCCGGTTTTCCATAACGGTTCCGCCCGGTTACAGCGGGGCAGGCCGGGATACGTTAAAAGCTTTTGTTTTTGGCGTGGACAAAAACACCAATGCGCCATCCCAGGTAAGCGCTATCCATACGGATGTTATAAGTCTGCAAAAACGACCGCGCCTGGCCCTCAAATCAAAAATATTAAAACCCGGATCGGCCGCGAACGGTATTTTGTCCTATGGACAGGGATTGGAAGTAAAAGTTTGGGTTGAAACCGTAGCCAATACTACGGGTCTGCCCTATGCCGGTATTATCGGAAGCGGAACGGTGGCTGTGGATACCGCGATAATTGGTGGAAAGGGTGGTTTTAGACTTGATCCCGGCACACTGGTTTCCCAATCTTTTTCAACCCTTGGGGAAGAGAATGCCCTGATATGGCGGTTGGACGCACCGTTGGTAGATAAGACCGTTAATGTTTCCTTTGCCCTTGATGATTTGCCCCGTGATGCCAACAGCTCTGCTGATGTTGACGTTGCAAACCGGAGCGTTTCCCATGCCGTGCGGATCAAGCAAAAGGAAATTACCCTGGAAAGGATAGATAGTCTTGTGGTCGGCGCAAATCTTATCCGCGGTAAAAATAACCAGCCGTTGTTGGCTTTCAAAATTTCCAATACCGGTTATGACGACAGTTTATTTGTTAATGCCCTGCAGGTTGGGTTTTATGGCGCCGATCAGGACGTCGCTTCTTCAACCTTATTTGATGCGGCGGCAATAAGCAGTTTGTTCAGTAAGCTGCGCGTGGTTAATTATAGCGGCTACAGGGCCTTGCAAAAAGGCGCCTCGTCCGGTCCACAGACATTTGCCGATGTGACTGTATCTGCCTCCGATGAAAATCCGCTACAGATAAACTTTAACATAAAGGATAAGATGACGATTAATCCCGATTCGGTTGAAACCCTGATGCTGCTCGGCGATTTTAAAGCCGACGCTCCCAATTTGGCTTTTCGTCCTGTCCTGACAAACCTCAATGCCTACGACGTATCCGATACAATTGCGCTTGCCCTATTGGACAGTGATGGAAATGATTTTAAAGGAGGGGATCAGGGGGCATCCGGCATCTTTACCGTTTTGCCCGACAATCCAAAAGAAGCTTTTGGTAATTTCCCTAATCCCTTTGGCAGGACCGAGGCCCTGACAAATATTACTTTTTATCTTGAAAAGGATGCGGATATCGATATCCGCATATTTACCCTGCTGGGCGAAAAAGTGTGGTCGTATAAGGAAAACGGCCTTGCCGGTGGCCGCTCTTACAGCCATGTGCGCTGGAACGGCAGAAACGGCAACAACATACAGGTACTTAACGGTGTGTATATTTGCGCTATCCAGATTAAACCAACCGGCGGTGGCGCCATACAGCGTTTTATAACAAAAATTGCATATATTAAGTAGGCGTCATGATGAAGAAAATAATATTTTTGTGCATAGCTTTGGCCCTGATGGTCCAGCCAATGCTATTTGCCCAAAACGAACAGGGCGGAACGGAAAGTACCTTTAGTTTAGGTTTTGGCGCCCGTTCACTTGCCCTTGGCCAGGCCTATACCGCACTTGCGGATGATCCGACCGCTGTTTTTTGGAATCCGGCAGGACTGGAATATACCTACCGCCAAAGTGCAACATTTTTTCATACAACATTGTTCGATGCCGTCCAATACGATTTTTTAGGTTATTCTTACCCAACCCTGGATTTGGGAACCTTTGGGTTTGGTATTGCTCGTCTTGGTGTTGGAGGCCTTGTTGAACGCAGCAAGTATAATCAAAAACTTGGCAGTTTTTCCAATGATGAATATCAGGTTTACTTTGCCTATGCCAAAAAGATTATGTGGGGATTAACACCGGGTATATCCATCCGCTGGATCCGCCAGGGCTGGAACAATTTATCCGAAGGTAACCTGATCGAAACCGGGGTCGGCGCCGATATTGGTTTGATGTACCGGCCGGAGTGGATTGGCAGTGCACTGGTACAGGATTGGTCTTTTGGGCTTAATGTGCGCAATGCCTTTGCGCCCCAGTTAAAGGTAGGAAACCAGGTAGATGAACTGCCGCTGACCCTTAAATTCGGGGTTATGAAAAAATTTAGTTTTAGTGGAGGGGGTTCATTCCGTATATTGTTCGATCTGGATCAATCGCAAAACAGGGACATGCGCTTCCATGTGGGAACAGAATATAATTATAATAATTTCGGCATGGTGCGTGTAGGGATGAACAATGGCAACCTTGCCCTTGGCGCCGGGGTCAAATACAGTATTTTTAGTTTGGATTATGGCTATTCTGCCGTGGAAGCCGCGGATGTTTTTTCCCCTGCACAACGCATTTCCATTTCCGTTGATTTTGGTTTAACCCGTGATGATCTGTTTGAGTTGTCGGAATTGAAACGTAAGAAAAACGAAGACCGGATCAAGCGGGAAATACGCGAAGCGGATAAACGGGATTTTGTGGCCAAACACTTAAAAAAAGCCGATGCATATTTTAAGGGCCACAAATATCTTGACGCCGTTGTCGAATATCAACAGGTCATTGGTACCGATCCTTTTCATTTTAGGGCCGGAGTGATGCTGGATTCCGCCAATAGTATGGTGCAAAAGCAATTTAATCAGCGACAGTCACTGGCCGTAAAAACCGCCCTGGACAAAGACCGTGCAGCCAATGACAGCCTTTTTGTACAAAATCATTTTAGCAAGGGCCGCTTGCTTTTGGACAAAAAACAATATATAGACGCCCTTGTTCAATTCAACGTGGCGCTGGAGCGCGATCCGGGAAACAGTATCCTTAAAAATTCCATTGCCACCACAAAAAGACGTGTAAAAGAAGAAGTGGGCAGCCTGGTACAAAAAAGCCGGGATGAATTTAAGAAGCAAAATTATGCCGAAGCCTTACGTTTGCTCGGAGACGCCCGACTATTGGGTGCGGATGATTCCCAGTTACAAAATGAAGTGGAAGCGCTTACTTCGCGGATAAAATTACAGGAGAACATCCAGCAAGGTCTGTTGCTTTATGATGTGGGACAATATAAAAATGCCCTCGATGTGCTGGGCAAGGCGCTTAAACTGGACCCCAATAACAATCTTGTAAAACAGTACTATGAGCGCAGCAAGGTAGAAACCCTGGGCAGACAGGAAGATATGGACCCGGAAACCGAGCATAAATACATGGTCGGTGTGGATACGTTCCTTCGGGGCAAATATGCCGAGGCCATAAAACTTTGGGAAGAAATCCTTGTGAACCACCCCTATGACAAACGTGTGCTGCAAAGTATAAGCAATGCCCGGGAACGATTAAAGAATGCGCATAAAAAAGATTAAACGGATTTTAGTATGTTCAGAAGCGTAAAAAAGGAAGAAATCACCATACCGGCACAGATGAGCTATCTGATGCAGGTGCGTGAGTTTATTGAGCATATCGGGCGGCGTTATAAATATACCGATAAGGTTGTCAACTCATTTAAGCTTGTTGTCGATGAGGCGTGCACAAATATTATCCGCCATGGTTACCGCGATATAAAAAATGGTGAAATACAGTTAAAAGCCATCATACGCCGGATGAGCCTTACCATTGTTATTGTGGACCACGGGGTCAGTTACGATCCCCGCCAGGCCAATATGCCGGATTTGGCCAACTATGTAAATATCGGTAAAAAAGGTGGTTTGGGCATTTTGATGATGCGCAAATTGATGGACGACCTGCAATATGCCATTACCGAACGCGGCAATGAGTTCCGTTTGACAAAATATCGGGAAGTCACCGACGAATCCATACTGTTGCAGCGTTGGCACGCCTTTACCATGCGCACCCGTTATACGCTTGTTGCTTCCTTTATTTTAACCGTATTGGTGACCGCTATTTTTGGCATTTTTTTCCTAAACCTGCAGGAAAATGTTCAGCGAGAAGTTATAAAAAGCACGGCTGCAAGCGTCCGCACCATGGCCGATAATTCCATCGAAGACATTCTGAATGATAAGTATATCCCGCTGTATGAAAAAGTCCGTTCAATAAAGCTGCACAATAAGGATATTGTGCTTGAAGCCTTTATTGTTGATGCCAACAACCGGGTCATCGCCCGCAGTACTTTGCTTAAGGCAACACAGCTCGGACGTCATTATAATCTTCCACAAACAGCCGTTATCCGGGACAGTGTAAAGGGCAGCCAAATTTACAGTTATACCCTGGGCGACTCCATGGACATTTATGATGTGAGTGCGGACATCCGCGAAAGTATTGCCGGCAGCGGCGCCCGTCTTGGGGCCGCGCATATTTGGCTGGATCAATCCACGATTGAAGGGATGGTCGCATCCCGGCGTGTTACCCTGATTCTGGTTATGTTAGTGATCCTGGCTATCGGTTATGTGGGGGCGTTCTCACTTATCCGCCAAATATTAAAATCCTTCCATGGCCTGGCACAATGGGTGCGTCAGGTGATTCATGGCAAAGTGGACGAAGATGAAATCGATATCGATACTTCGGACGAGATTGGTGAAATTGCCCAGGCATTTAACGAAATGACAACGAAATTTCGCCATGCCCAGGTAAATTTGATGGAACAGCAAAAACTGCAAAAAGAACTGCAGGTGGCCCAGGAAATCCAGCAGATGTTATTGCCAAGTGATTTTCCCGAAGTTGAGGGCTTTGATATTGGTTCATATTATGAAGCGGCCAAAGAAGTGGGCGGTGATTTATTTGATTTTGTAGAGATCGATGATGAAACGGTTGGTATAGTTGTGGCCGATGTGTCCGGTAAGGGGGTGCCTGGTTCGTTGATCATGACCATGATTCGTACCGCCATCCGACTGGAATCCCGGGGCAATAAAAACCCCGCGGATGTTCTTGCCAGGGTAAACCACTTCGTAACCGATGACATGCGCCGCGGTATGTTTGTAACCATGTTCTATGTGATACTTGATTCACGGAACCGTGTAATCCATTATGCCAGCGCCGGACACAACCCCATGATCCTTTTTCGTTCATCATCAAAGCAGACCTATTATCTCAATCCGTCCGGGTTTCCGGTCGGCATCCAGTTACCGGATGTCAATTTATTTGACAAAAAGATACAAACGGATTCCATACGCTTGCATGAGGATGATATCCTTGTGCTTTACACCGATGGCATTACCGAGGCAATGAACCAGAACCGTGATTTGTACCGGGAAGAAAGGTTTCTGGATTCAATCCGCAACAACGGCCATCTTGATGTTTCCGAGTTTGTAAAAAGCATCAAGGATGATCTAAAACATTTTACAGGTGGGGCAGCTCAAAACGATGATATAACTTTTGTGGCCATAAAAGAAAAACTGATGGTTGGCGAGATCATCTATAAAACCCATAAAGAAGTGGTTAATTTGATCGCCGCCGGTATGCGTGTAAAAGATGCCTGTGACAAATTGAAAATATCCCAATACCAATATTATAAATATAAGGGGATTGTGGATGAAGGGGGTCTTGATGCCTTACGGGATTTTCTGGACAACAAGGATTTCATCGAGAAAAAACACTTCTCCATCGAGCAAAAAGCCAAGATTTTTGACATTATCCGGGACGATCCAAAACGGGGCCCGAAGACCATCGCGGCTTTATTAAATACCGAAAAGTATGGTTCGGTAAATGTTGAGGAACGGCGGATTTACAGCGAACTGGTCAAAATGCGCCTTAATACCTTTAAACTGCGCAAAAGGTTTGTTGATAAAGGACAATCGTCCAAACGGCTTAAACAGCCCGGTACGCCGCTACTTACCTTGGATGGAAAAGTCATCCTGGATTTTGAATCGAGCGAAGGGCAGATTGCAAAAAGCTCGGGTACGCCCATACCTCCGCGTCAAATGCAATCGGGCAGCGCAGATCAAACCAAAAAAGAACCGTTTATTCGCATCATTTCGCATACGGACAAAAAGGCATCTCCGCCCGCAGAAGTTAAGACCGATGATAACATTAGCGAACAGCAGGCCCGAAAAAAACCGCCGGTGGCTGATCACCAACCGGTTATAAAGTCGGTTCCCAAAGAAGTTCCGGCCCATAAAAAAACAATCCCAACCCGGGCAGACCTGATACGAAAAGCTGTGGAAAATAAAGACCCGCAACTTATTGAATCGTTTTATAGTTCATGTAAAGAAGATTTCGAGACCCTTGAACAAGAGCAGCTTGCTTTGTCCGGCGCTAAGGATACAGATGGCCACTTAAGAAAAATAAAAATAATACTGAAAATTGTGTCCGGTCATCCGATATTAAAAAAACTACCGGAGTTACAGCAGCTTTTTGTTCAGGCCCTGCGTGTGGCGTCGGTAATTATAGAAAACAAATCCAGGCTAAAACAAAAAGATATTGTAAAGGATATGTCACGTGTCTTGAATTTCTTGCAAAAAGAAAATATATTGAAAACCGACGTATCGATCACCGAAAAAGTGAATCAGGTAAGTTTGGTCTCAGAAGAGCCGCATATGGAAAAACAGAATATATCCGATAAAGGGATGGGTTTCGACGCCATCCGTGCCAAAATCGTAAAGAAAAAATTAGTAAAAGATATCTCTTTGGTATCTGATACGAAAAAAAAATAAGAAACACTATAATTCCCCGTAGGAGGAACATTAATGGAAGGTATTCAGGTCTCAACGGAAGTTACCGGGAGCAGAAACCACATCTCAATTATAAAGGTTGGCGGGTACATCGATACCACAACCTCATCGGAACTGGAACGTTCGCTGGAGGCGCTGTTAAAACAAGGGCGTTTTTATATAGTGGTGGATTTAGGTAATGTGGATTATATCAGCAGCGCAGGTTGGGGGATATTTATAAGCGAAATTAAGTCTATCCGCGAAAACGGTGGTGACTTAAAATTGGTGCGTATGGTCCCCGATGTATATGAGATTTTCGAACTTCTGGAGTTTCACCATATTCTCGACGTCTATGATCAGGTAAGTGATGCCGTAAATAAATTTGAAACATCGGAAGCCGCGGGCGAATCGGTCGCCAAGGAAATTACATTGCCCAAGCAGCCCGGCGCAAGTGAAGCGGAGCCAAGGCCACAGCCTATCATGCAAAATGAACCGCTTGACGACAGTATCGTTGAACCTACTCAGCAAATCAGTATTGCCGATAAAACACTCACCGATAAAATCCGTCAAATTGTAAAAGAAAATCCTGAATACGGTGCGCTAAAAATTAAACGGGAACTTAATACCGTTCGTTTTGGCTATACACGCATTGGATGGTTTGGCGTGCGTTCGCAGTTATCCGCACTAAAACTGAATAACAGGAACCGTCGCTACGAATATGCAACTTCTGCTTAAAAAAGATTGAACTGATTCACTCTTTTACCGTATTATCCCGCATACTGTTATGCGGGATTTTTTTATGTTTAGACGTACATTTCTTTTTCTGTTGCTTCCACTCGTGTTCTGCTTTGCCCAAATCCGGCCCGTGCGTATCCATTATGCCGGTGGCGGGGATTGGTATGGCAATAAGACATCCTGGCGGAATATCCTTGCCCTGGCTTCCAAAACACTGCACATGGACGTTGCCGAAAAAGAATATGCGGCAAAAATCCTTGATCCGGAATTCCGAAACAGTCCCATTGCCTATATTGCAGGTCATGGGAATGTTCGATTCAGTGAATCCGAGGCGCTGGCCCTTAGAAACTGGATGATAAATGGCGGATTTTTATTTGCAGATGATGATTACGGTATGGATAAATCTTTTCGTTTACAGATGGCCCGCGTATTCCCTGAACTTAAGTTTGTAGAGCTGCCCTTTAAACACCCCATATATCATTCGGTATTCGATTTTTCTAAAGGGTTGCCAAAGGTGCATGAGCATGCGGGCGGCCCGCCTCAGGGGCTGGCTCTCATTCTTGATGGCCGTGTCGTTTGCTTCTATAGCTTTAATACAGATATCTCAGATGGTTGTGAAGATGTGGAAATCCATCACGATCCACAGGCGGTACGCACCCAGGCCTTGCGTATGGCATTGAATATCCTGGTTTATGCACTGGAAAACTGAATTTATGCAAACAGCAGATATCTACTTAAAAACACTTTACAGGTTGGCGCAAAAAGAACGCCGTTTTCAGCTTCTTGGCAGTATATTCCGGATGAGTACAATTCTCGTCCTTTTGTGGTTAAGCGCTATCCTGGTGGATAACCTTTTTCATCTTTCAAGCCTCAACCGCTGGGGTTTTTTTATCATTGATTTAATTGTGGTGGGCTATCTATTGTTGCACTTTTTGTTTATGCCTTTAGGTCGATTGCTCTCACTGAAACCTTCATCGGATTTGAGTAATTTTACCATTGGACTTGGAAAAGGGTTGGCCGGGCAGGAAGACCGGCTGATAAATGCCTATCAACTGATAAAGGGGAAGGGAAGCGTCACATCTTTAAAAAATGCGGCCATTAATCAATTATTGGCCGATGTTGACTGGTCCGCACTGCACGAAGATATCCAGTTGAAAAACTATTTTCCCAAAGCGGCTTTTTGGATGCCGGTATATACCGCGTTTATATTTTTAAGTATCATAAAATTTGATGCCTTGCTCAACTCCAGCTATCGTTTGCTCGACCCGGCCAATGATTATTTACGTGTGCCCGTTTACCGTTTTACTGCCTACCCCGGAAACGGTAAGGCCTTTTCCGGCTTTCCGGTGGAAATTAAAGTTGCCTATAAAGGGCCTGCGGCAAAAAAAATAGATTTATTGATCACCGATACGGACAGCAGCCGCGCACGATTGACCATGGAAAAACAAGACAGTTTGTATGTTGTCAGGATTAAATCCGTGCGGAAGTCATTCTGGTACCGGGCGAGCGTATCGCCGCTTGACAAACCGGAATTGGATGGAAAAATAATATCCGGCCGTTACAAGATAAACCTGCAAACTTTACCGGAAGTTAAGGCCTTGGATGTTGTGCTTGTGCCACCGGTCTATAGCGGGCTTAAACAAGAAAAATTGCCGCCTAATACCGGCGACATGGATGTGCTCAAAGGCAGTCAAATTCAAATTGAAGTGGCAAGTAACAAAGCATTGAAAAAAGCCTGGATTGGCTTCTCGGATTCATCTACGGTCACGTTAAGCATGCGCGGTAAGCAGGCGATGGGTTCGTTTGATGTTTTGCATGCGCGCAGTTATAAAATATATTTACAGGATATTGATAGTTTACAAAACCGCGCGCGTATCACGTACCGGATCTCAGTTTTTGACGACGCCCCGCCTTTGGTGGAAATAAGTCAGCCTGGAAGTGATATTGAGGTTCGGCCAGAAGCGCGGGTTCCCATGCAAATTGATGTTGTGGACGATTACGGCTTGAGCAGCGCGGTTTTGATGTACCGCTTTTTAAAGAACATGCCCGCTGTAGATAGCACCTGGCAAAGATATCGTTTGCCCTCTTTTGCGCCATCGGAAAAAAACGCTTCAATCCAAACCGTTTTGGATTTATCCGGATTCACCATCGCCTTTGGTGATGAGATGGAATATTATGCATTGGTCACGGACAACAATGCCGTTGATGGGCATCAAAGCGGGCGTAGTGCAGTGTATAAATTTATTTTTCCAACCCTGGATGAACTTTTTAATGATTTTTCCAAAAAAGAAGACGCTTCTGTTGATGAAATGGAAAAAGTGGCCCGGGGGGCCGCGGAGATAAAAAAAGAAATCGAGAAAATTCATCGTGATTTGAAGCGTACGGAAAAAATGGACTGGGAGAAGAAAAAAGAGTTGCGGGAAGTATTAAAAAAGCATCAGGCTTTACAGGATAAGGTCGATAAAATCCGTAAGGATATGCAGAAAATAGTGGAGAAGCTGGACCAAAATGATGTAATGAGCGAAGAAATCCTGCAAAAATATAACAAATTGCAAGATCTGTTTAATGACCTTGCTACACCTGAGCTTTTAAAGTCCATGCAAAAACTGCGTAATGCCATCGAAAAAGAAAATGTAAAACAGGCGGAGAAGGCATTAGAAGATTTTAAAATGAACCAGGAATCTTTTTTACAGGAAATCGAGCGGACAATGGAGCTGTTTAAGCAGGTTCAACTTGAACAGCAGATGGAACGTCTTGTGAAGCAGATCGAAGAGATGAACCAAAATCAAAAGAGACTTAGTGAAAGAATCGATAGGCCCGCACAGGAAAAGCAAAGTATAAAAGATGCTTTGCAACAACAACGTGAGAAACAGGCATCGCTTGAAAAAAATCTACAGGAAACCATAAAAAACAAAAAATTGCAGGATTTTGACAAGGCCGGCGAAAAACTTACCCAGGTCATGCGACAGGCCGGAAAAGACCAGCTTGGCAAACAACTCCGTCAGCTGGAAAAGAATATACAGACCGGACAGAAAAATAAGGCCTCCGGCCAATCCCGGCGCTTGCAGAAAAAAATGGCCAGGATGCAACAACAACTGAGTCAGGCCCTAAATGATGTACGTAATGCCAATAAACAAGACGTCCGGCGGAAGATGGCGCTAACCGCCCGTCAACTGTTACAGTTGTCACGGGAACAGGAAAAGCTGCGCAGACAAACAAAAAGTGCGTCTAGCGTTAATGAGGATTTACAAAATATAGGGCGCAGGCAGGATGAAATCCGCCAAAATCTACAAAAGACCATTAACAACCTCGTGGATTTATCCAGGAAAACCTTTTTTTTAAAACCGGCTTTAAACACACACCTGAACAATGCCTTCAGGGAAATGCAAAAAAGCCTGAACAATATAAGCGATCGCCGGACAGCACTGGCTGCAGGTGCACAACAACGTGCCATGGGCGCTTTAAACCGCGGCGCGCAGAGCCTGCAAAAATCGATGAAAAGTATGAAAGGGTCACAATCCGGTACGGGCTTTGACGAATTTTTAAAACAACTGGAGCAGATGGCCGGGCAGCAGGGCGGGGTAAATTCCGGTACCATGCAGTTATTTGGTCAGCAGGGGAAGGAAGGCGGCAAAGGGCCTGGAAAAAGAGGAATGTCCGGTCAGCGATTGGCTGCACGGCAAAAGGCCATCCAGCAGGCTTTGCAACAGATGGCGGAGCAACAAGCCGGTCGGCGGGATATGTTGGGACGTCTTGGCAAAATGGGGCAAGACATGGATGAAATTATCAAGGACTTGTTAAACAACAATGTGACCAGGAAAACCATAGATAGACAACAACAAATCCTGACCCGAATGTTAGATGCACAAAAATCGGCGCAAACCCGTAAATTGTCTAAAAAACGGCGCGCAATAAAACCGGGCAGTTATGTTGTGAAGGATCCAAAAGCCCTGGGTATTTATCAGGAAGAACATCTGAAAAAATTGATGGACGCCATGCGAAGGGCCAGACAACAGGGTTTTTCCGGGGATTATCAGAAATTGATCGAAGCCTATTTTAAAACCCTGACGGAAAAACAGAAAGCGAATATAAAACGACCATAATGCATCTGTATCAGAAGTTATCAAGCGTATGAATACATAGGGCCCGTCCTGTCCTTTTTAGCTTTGGTAAGTCAATAATAAAAATGCTGCCGGTTTGTACGGATGCGCGAAGATAAAAACTTATTTTATATCATAACCCTGTTTTATCTGTATATATCGATGTTTAAAAAACGTAATTATGAAAATAAATTTCAAAAGAAGATTTATAGCTTTGAAGCGAATTATTCATACATTAAAAACGTTTACATTGAAATCAACCATTTTTTATTTGCAAATTTGGAATGGTTTTCATTTTCGTTAAAAAGGTTGTTGAAAAGCCCCAGATTTGTCTGGGTCTTCTCACAAAAGCAATGGTCCCGTAGAGATGAATTCTTTTCGTAAAATATGTCTAATCGTTTGTGCAATCCTTCCGGGACTGCTGTTGGCACAAGACTATACCAAACAAATAGATTTTTCATCCGGGCAGGTCAGGATAACATCATCCGGGAACTTTCCTAGCCGTCCGAAAATCGGTTTGGTTTTAAGTGGCGGAGGCTCACGTGGTTTTTCGCATGTGGGCGTTTTAAAGGTTTTGGAAAAATATGGGATTGTGCCCGATTTTATTGTCGGGACAAGCATCGGAAGCGTTGTAGGCGGATTGTATGCGGCCGGATATCCAGCCGGGGAAATTGAACAAAAGGTCAAATCGATTTCCTGGAAAAATATTTTCCAGGACGCGCCAAGCCGTATTGCGTTGTTCCCCGAACAAAAAATCGATCAGGACCGCTATCTTGCCTCGATCCGTTTGGATGGTTTGACGCCGGTAATCCCAAATGCGGTAACCCCCGGTCAGCGTGTACTTTCCATTTTATCCGATTTGTTCTTAATGGCGCCATATCAGGTGAAAGATAACTATGATGATCTGCATATTCCGTTCCGTACCGTCGCAACGGATATTCTAACCGGAAGGATGGTAACACTTTCCAGGGGAAACTTAGCTGCAACCATCAATGGTTCCCTTGCCGTGCCGCTGCTCTTTGCCCCGGTCCCCATGGACAGCATGTTGCTTGTTGATGGCGGTATCAAGTCCAATTTGCCGGTCAGTGTCGCAAAAAAAGCAGGGATGGATGTGATAATTGCCTCCGATGTGACCGCGGTTTTGCGCAGTCGTGATCAGATCAATGCACCCTGGGAAGTGGCCGACCAGGTGACAACCATTATGACCGACCATAACAATCTCAGGGAATACAAAGATGTTGATGTCTTGATCCTTCCGCAAATTCCCAAAGTTACAAATACGGATTTCTCGAAAATTGATACCATGATTGCCGCCGGGGAACATGCCGCCCGCAAGGTAATCCAGCAAGTGTTTCAAAAAGAAAATACCTTCGAGGAAGTCTGTACCGACTGGTTAAAAGTGGAACATGTATCTGTCTTTGGGGCCAGGCCAAATTTCCCTTTTCAGCAAAAACTGCAGGCAATGTCCGACACACTCTCCCTGCTGGCTTTGTCCAACCGCATGGAGCGTTGGATGAAAACGGGGCGCTATAAATCCATCCGCGCACATTATGACAGTACAACAGCTTTGATGCAACTGAGCTTTATTCCTTTTGCACAGGTGGATACGATTGCCATTTCAGGGAACGAACATATCAGCGCCAAGGAGCTGATCTCACTGTTTGGAACATCCGCCGGACATCGCCTTAACGGGGCAACCTTAAAAGATGATTTGTTCCGTTTGGTCAGCACATATCGTAAAAAAGGATATTCATTGATGACCATTACCCGAGTGGCATTGGGGGGCACAGATGGGGTGCTAAGTATAAAAATTGATGAAGGCGCAATCGACAATGTAAGTGTGCTTGGAAACAAAATCACCCGCCCTTATGTTATTTTGCGGGAATTCCCATTTAAGCGCGGTCACGTTTTTAATTGGCTCGAAATAAAAAAAAGTATTGAAAATGTTTACGCCAACCAGTTGTTTGGCCGGGTGAACGTGGATGTAAAACGCAAAGGCCGGATGGCTGCATTGATTGTACATGTGGTGGAAAAACCATCGGTCCGTTTTCAGATTGGCGGAAAAGGCGATATGGACCGCCAATTCCAGGGATATTTTGAGATTGCGGATGAGAATTTTCTGGGACGGGGCATTAAGGCAGGACTAAGCGCGCGGCTGGGTTTACGTGATGGTGAGCTGGCACTGTTTAACCGCAGCGATCGTATCTTTACAAGTAACTACACATTTTCTGCCCGATCTTACTTTTCCTGGGAGGTAAATCCGGTCAATTTTAATACAACGCAACCGGGACGTTACCGGGAAGAGCGCCTTGGTGTGCGTTTGCGTCTTGGCAGGCAGATCCGCCGGGTGGGCCAGCTTGCTGCAGAAATACGATGGGAGCGCGTAACGGATATTAAAAGCGAGGGACGTTTTGTGCCGATCGACCCTCTTGAGCTACGTGTCTTTGCACTTAGTTCGATAAGCGATCACCGTAACCGGATCGATTTTCCAACAAAGGGCATCAATAATTACTGGTATTGGGAAAGCGGCAGCAGTGCCCTGCTAAACAGTCAGGAAGCCTATAGCAAGATATTCCTGAATTTGGAAGGGTATTATTCGACGCGGGATGATGCGCATACAGCCCATGTACGTTTTCGGATCGGTTTGGCCGATAACAGCACGCCGTTTTCCGAGCAGTTCCGTATTGGCGGGCAGGACGATTTTTTCGGCTTGCTTAAAAACCAGTTGTTCGGACGGCAGATGCTTGCCGTGAGCCTGGAATACCGCTATCGTCTGCATCTGTGGAAAGCCGCGAATATATATCTTTCTTATCGTTACGATTTGGGCGGGATCTGGGAAAACTCGGCATCCGCTTTTAAACGTGATGATTTCTTTAGTGGCAACGGCATAAGCCTTGGTTTGCAAACCCTGG
The DNA here is from genome assembly GCA_964456445.1 of uncultured Calditrichaceae bacterium. Classification (GTDB taxonomy): domain Bacteria; phylum Calditrichota; class Calditrichia; order Calditrichales; family J004; genus CAYWBI01. The sequence continues at coordinate 21,988 of CAYWBI010000003.1, read as the reverse complement.
CCGGCCCTCTGCGGGTGGCCTGGGGAAAATCCAGCATAGGGCAGAAAGAAGTTTATCTTTCATTTGGTTATAGCTATTAATATTTGTGCATGTTTGAAATGTTTGGCACCCTGTTTGGTAGATTATAAAAAGGGCATAATATGGAGACAGCGGATGTAGTACGTATTTTTGAGGACCAGAAAGCTTTCTTTTTAAAAAACCGGTCAACGTTCTCCCTGAATACCCGACGGGATAAATTAAAACGCCTTAGAAAATCCATCCTGAAATATCAATTTCAGATACGCCAGGCGCTGTGGAACGATTTTAAAAAACCGGCAGTGGAAGTGGATCTGTCCGAAATAAAAATTGTTTTAGATGAAATCGATCTGGCACTCGGTCAGCTTGGTAAGTGGATAAAGCCCCGGAAGGTGAAAACACCAGTGTTATTGCTCGGTGCACGCTCGCGTATTTACAGCGAAGCAAAGGGTGTTTGCCTTATCATCTCTCCCTGGAATTTCCCCTTTAACCTGACCCTGGGGCCGTTGGTATCGGCCATTGCCGCCGGTAATTGTGCTATTGTAAAACCATCGGAGCTAAGTGTGCATAGTTCCGGGTTGATGCAGCAAATGCTGTCGGAAATATTTCATCCCGAAGAAATAGCCGTTTTGCAAGGGGATGCCACATTGGCCCAACACCTGCTCGATTTGCCCTTTGATCATATCTTTTTTACCGGCAGTCCTCAGGTTGGCAAAATCGTAATGACCGCGGCCGCCAAACATTTAAGTTCGGTAACGCTGGAACTCGGCGGGCAAAATCCGGTGATCATCGATGAGAGCGCACGAATGAAGGATACAGCCGAGCGGCTGATCTATGGGAAATTTCTGAATGTGGGGCAATCCTGCGTTTCGCCCAACTATGTCTTTGTGCCGGGCAATCGGGCCGAAGAATTATGTAATGCGCTAAAACGCGAACTATCCTTACGCTACCCCGGCAACATGCGGGAAAACCCCGATTATGGACGATTGATCCATCCCAGGCATTTTAAACGTGTGGAAGCGTTGCTCACGGAGGCGGTCAAAAAAGGGGCGGATGTGATTCAGGGTGGACAGACGGACGCCGCCACCTCCTTTGTTGCCCCCACGATATTAAGAAATGTAACCCCCGATATGGCAATTTTATCCAATGAAATTTTTGGCCCGATTTTACCGATTGTAACCTATGATGACCTCGATCCGGTTATTGCCCATATCAATGCCGGCGAAAAACCGCTGGCCCTGTATATTTTTTCCCGTAATAATAAAAATATCAAATATATCTTAAATAACAGCTCATCCGGGACCGTGGCCATCAATGAAACCACTTTACAGTTTTTTAATAACCGTTTGCCTTTTGGCGGGGCAAATTTTAGCGGGATCGGTAAAGCGCACGGTCATGCCGGATTTATGGCCTTTAGCAACCAACGGTCCGTGCTGATACAGAAAGGCGGTTTAACCGGTGCAGCGTTTGTTCGGCCGCCATATACATCCTTTGTACAAAGGTTTGTGGCTTTTATCTTACGGTTTTTGTAGATGGGATATTCGACTATCTGTTTACCATAATTCTTTGCGTTTCTTCTTTGATTCATTTCTCGTTTTGCCGGTATCCCGCGGATTCATCCGTGGGCAGGATTGGCTGGAATGAGTTGGGTATTGCATCGACACAGTCGATGCGCTCCAAAATGTCAAACCCTGTTTTGGGCTTTTTGTTAATAATGTTGCACCTGGCAAAATTCTTTGTCTTTTACACCTCATTCCAACATCAAAAAACGCATATTTTTCACAGTATGGTACATTTTTCCGTTCTATGCAGTACACGTCACAGATTTCTCAACCCGAATATTTCCCACTTAAAGCGTAGCAAAACAGGCAGTTAAGTCATATTCTCAAAAGTTGGCATGGCCTTTGTCTAATAATAAGCATCCTATATCTTAAAAGGAGGACGGTTATGAAACGCATGATAAATATCTTTATCCTATTATCGGCATCATTTTTCTTTATGGCATCGGTAGCCTCGGCACAAATAATCGTACGTGTAAAACCACAAGTCCCAAAAGTTGTCGTCATTAAATCGAAACCCCCTGTTAAAGGATATGTTTGGCGCGATGGCCATTGGAAAATCCATAAAAATAAATATGTATGGGTCAAGGGCCATTGGGTCAAGCCACGTCGCAACCACGTTTGGACGAAAGGCCACTGGAAACAAATGCACCGCGGTTGGGTATGGGTTCCGGGTCGCTGGACACGGGCCAATGCCTGGTATTCACAACGTTGATTTTCTTATCCTTGTTAAAAAAGTCTTTCTTTACGGATCGGCTTTTTTTTAATCTTTTGTTGCAAATCATTAGTGTCCAGTTAAAATGCCAAATATTAAAACCACGCGCTTTGATGTCAAGGCCAAACGCCTGAATAAAAACAGTCAATTTTTTTCAGGACGCTTCAGCTTTTTGTTACTTCCCCGCCTACGCGGGGACAAGCTTTGGCCAGTCAAAAAGTAAAGTTCTTTTTTCTTGAATGTCGTTTGTGCAATTTTAACGGACACTTATGATTGTAAATAAAATCTTCCTATGAACTACGGCAATTTCAAATCTACCATAAAAACCGCTAAGACAATACTATAGAAAATTGTCCTAAACTTTTTTATCTTATCTTCCCGGGATAATCATCTCCACAAAAATTCGTTAATAATAAAAGTAAGGACAATACATGAGTCAGGAAATTGAACGAAAGTTCAGGGTTCGGGGTGAATATAGGCCTTTTGTTAAAAAATCGGTACGTATCGTCCAGGGCTATCTTTCTTCCCACCCCGAAAGAAACGTTCGGGTGCGCATAAAAGATGACAAAGCGTTTCTTACGGTAAAAGGGAAAGGCAATGCAAGCGGTACCACCCGTTTTGAGTGGGAAATTGAAATCGATAAAAATGAAGCTGAAGGCCTGCTTAAAATTTGTGAAACCGGTGTTATCGATAAAACACGACATATTATTCCGGTGGGTAAACATATTTTTGAAGTCGATGAATTTTTTGGGGAGAATAAAGGGTTGACAATGGCCGAGGTGGAACTTAGCACGGAAGACGAAGTATTCGAAAAACCGGCCTGGCTGGGAGAGGAAGTAACCGGTGATGTCAGGTTTTATAATGCCAGCTTGATAAAAAACCCATACACAAACTGGAAGTTTTGATCGTCACCCCCTCCACAAACAAGATGCCGTGTGTAAAATAAATTCTTCAGGGCAACAGTTTCCCCCCAATCACGTCGATTCTATGTAAAATATGCAAAAAGGATTAAAACATGGCCATTCTATTTAAGGCAACAAAGCAGCTCGAAAACGAGATTGACGAATTTTTAGATACCATTAGTGATGGGACGCTTGTCTTCAAACAGGGTGTGCAGTATTATCTGCTTGAGAAGAAATCTGAATTTTCAGATCAATTGAAATCCATTGATCTGCTGGAGGCAAAGGCCGATAACTTGCGCCGAACTATCGAGAATAAATTATATTCTCATTCGTTGATCCCGGAGCACCGTGGGGATGTTTTAGGCTTGCTCGAAACCCTGGACGATGTGATTGATATGGGAAAAGAAACCCTGGGTCAATTTGATATTGAAACGCCCCAAATTCCATCGAAGTTAAACGATCTGTATTTTGAATTGGCCGAAAAAGCCGTGGAGTCAAGTGAGGCAATGGTCAAAGCGGTACGGGCCTTTTTTAAAGATATAAATCAGGTAAAGGATCATCTGCATAAAGTCTATTTTTATGAGAAGGAAGCAGATAAACTTGCGGAAAGGTTAAAGCGTTTAATTTTTGGTCTGGATATTCATCTAAGCCATAAAATACATTTACGTTATTTTGCTTTGCATATTGATCAAATAGCCGACCGTGCCGAAGCGGTTGCGGACCGTCTGAGTATCTATACCATCAAACGCAGTTTATAAGGGGCCCGTAAAATGTTATTGGTGTTTCTTTCAAGTGGTCTTTTCCTGGGATGGTCACTGGGGGCAAATGATGCGGCCAATGTTTTTGGAACGGCTGTCGGCAGCAAGATGGTACGTTTCAGGACGGCCGCTGTTATTGCGAGTGTTTTTATCGTTATCGGCGCGGTTGCAGGTGGTAGTGGGGCGGCACATACCCTGGGCACTTTAGGTGCGGTCAATGCCATCGGCGGGGCCTTTATGGTTGCACTTGCTGCCGGGCTTACTGTATTCTGGATGACAAAACTAAAGCTTCCGGTTTCCACATCTCAGGCAATCGTCGGGGCAATAATCGGCTGGAATTTTTTTTCCAATTCGCTGACAGATTACAATTCCCTAACCAGGATTGTTCTCACCTGGATTGTGTGCCCATTATTGTCCGCGACCATCGCGGCATTTATTTTTAGCCTTTTCAAAGTTTACATGGGCAGGGTAAAATTACACTTACTACATGTGGATATGCACACACGTATCGGTTTAATTTTTGCGGGAGCCTTTGGCGCCTATAGCCTGGGTGCAAACAATATCGCTAATGTGATGGGGGTTTTTGTACCGGTCGCCCCCTTCGACGCCATACATCTGGGCTGGATTACCTTTTCAAGCGCACAAATTTTGTTTTTTATCGGCAGTCTGGCAATCGCCATTGGCGTACTAACTTATTCCAAAAAAGTGATGGATACGGTTGGTGGCAGTTTGATGAAAATATCGCCCATTGCCGCATTTGTTATCGTATTGACGGAAGCAATCGTCCTTTTTCTTTTTTCATCGGTTGGATTGGAGAGCTGGCTTATCAACCATGGTTTGCCTACCATTCCCCTTGTCCCGGTCTCCAGCTCACAAGCCGTTGTGGGTGCGGTTATAGGTATTGGCTTGGTAAAAGGAGGCAAAAGCATTAACTTTAGCATTCTCGGTGAAATCGCCAGCGGATGGATATCAACGCCAATAATTGCCGGGATTGTCAGTTTTGTTGCACTTTTCTTTTTACAAAATGTATTTGATCAAAAAGTATATGAACCCACCGTTTATCAAATCAATGATGCGGTTATGATTTATATAGATGAACAAAAAATTCCAGTCAAAAACCTGTCTGAACTAATTGGCACAAAGTATGAAAATGCGGTTCAATTTGAATCTGTTTTAGAGAAGAAAACAAATTTGAACCGGAATCAAATCGTCCAAATAATCCATGCTTCCGAACGGCGCCAGTATTTTATCGATAAAAATATTTTGAATTCAGAAATTGATCGGCTTTGGCTCGGTGAGCAGCGTATGCACGCATTGGAGAAATTAGTTGGTAAAAAATATATGTACAATTTTCAGCTTGGAGATGATTTGGCCTCCCTTTCGGATGCATGGAAATTGAAGACAAAAATCACCGCAAATAAATTATATAACGGGAAAATCCTGGAAATGCTTGGCTACGTTGCAAATAAATTTAGAATCCACGAAAAATAGTGCCAAAAGACAGACGGGGTAAAAACCCCGTCTTTAAATTTCATTTTTTCAATTTACAATTTCATATCCGGATCATAGTCTTCCAGCAATTGGGTTATGTGTTGCAGGAACTGCGCGCCCATGGCCCCATCGACCAAACGATGATCGATGGTCAGCGATAAATAGAGGATCGGTCGGATGGCAATGGCATCATTTATTACGACCGGACGTTTTTTGATTGCACCAACTCCAAGAATCGCCACTTGCGGTTGGTTAATTATGGGAAAACCTATCGATGTGCCATAAACCCCAAAGTTGGATATGGAAAAGGTTCCGGCGCTTAATTCATCGGGTTTTAGTTTTTTTGTTCGGGCGCGTAGGGCCAAATCATTCACCGCGCGCGCCAGACCGGTAAGATTGCGTTCATCGGCATTAAAAATATTTGGCACAATCAAACCATAGTCCACTGCAACGGCAATACCGAGATTGATAAAGTGTTTAAGCAGGATATTCTCGCCGTCGATTGAAGCGTTTAACATGGGAAATTCCCGTAAGGCTTTCACCGTCGCCTCGGCTATAAACGGCATGTAGGTCAAGCTAATGCCTTCGCGGGCTTTAAATGCCGTCTTATTACGGGCGCGGATCGTATTTACATTTTGCATATCCACTTCGGCATAAAGACTAACATGTGCTGAAGTTTGGGTAGATGCAATCATATGTTTCGCGATGGACTTGCGCACATGATCCATAGCGATCACCTCGATGCCACCGGTCGCGCTCCACGCCGGCGCAGCTTCCGCTTCCATATGCCCTGCGAGATAGGCAAGCACGTCTTTTTTTGTAACCCTGCCATTCAGTCCACTGCCGGGGATGGTCTCCAGTTCGTTAAAGGCAAGACCGTTATCGCGGGCAATATTCATCACAACAGGGGAATAAAAGCGCGTCCCCTGTGATTTAACTTTAGGGGGAACCGGTAAGGGTTCCTGCTTTTTCGTAGTCATGGTTTGAACAGCTGCAGGGGATGTCTTTTCAACAGGTTTTTCTATTTGGGCCGTATTGGCCATATCTGCCTCGGTTTCAATTAAGGCAATGGCTTTTTTCACATCCACGGTATCGCCTTCCTGTGCCAGATATTCCACCAGTGTCCCGGAAACAGGCGCCGGAATCTCGGAATCGACTTTATCCGTGCTGATTTCCAGGATAATTTCATCTTTTTCCACGGCATCGCCAACCGATTTCAACCATTTTAGTATGGTGCCTTCCGTGATAGACTCGCCCATTTTTGGCATAAGCATTTCAAATTTCATGATGTGTCCTTTGTTATATTTTTAAATCCGTCACTCCACCCGCCCGGCAGAGAGACCATGTCGCAGCTTTTTAATATGCAGCCAATTCACGCATCGCCTGCAAAAGCCAGGCCGTTTGTGGCAAACAAACATCCTCCAGCACCGCGCTGAAAGGGATCGGTGTATCTTTGGCGCCGATCCGTTTGACCGGGGCATCGAGATGTTCAAAGGCAAACTCGGCAATCTGCGCGGCGATCTCTGCCCCAAATCCCTGGAACAGGGAATCTTCATGGGCCACAAGTACCTTGCTGGTCTTTTTAACCGATTCAAGTATCAGCTCTGTATCCAGTGGATAGATCGTACGAATGTCCACAATTTCCACACTTATGCCGTCATGTCCAAGTTCCCGCGCTGCTTCCTGTGTTTTTTGCACCATTGCGCCCCAGGTAATAACGGTCAAATCGGTCCCTTGCTGGACAATTCGTCCCTTGCCATATGGTAAAAGATAATCGGCGTCTGGTTCCGGGCTGGCCACATAGCTTTGACGATAAAGTCCTTTATGTTCCAGGAACAATACCGGATCGTTACCGCGGATGGCCGTTTTTAACAGACCCTTGGCGTCAGCTGCGCTTGAAGGATAAGCAATTTTCAAACCGGGTATATGTGCAAAAAAGCCTTCAATATTTTGCGAGTGGCATAAGGCGCCGTGGATGTAGCCACCCACGGGAACACGTACAACCATCGGCGCGCTCCATTGTCCGTTGGATCTCCAACGCATAGTTGAAAGCTCATTGCGCAACTGCATCATGGATGTCCAGATGTAATCGCCAAACTGTATTTCCACGACCGGCTTTAAGCCTCTGGTGGCCATGCCAATTCCCACACCGATTATCGATGACTCTGCCAATGGGGCGTTAAAGCATCGTTCGTGGCCAAACTGAGTGGAAATGCCCAGGGTGGCAGTAAACACACCACCCTTGCCATCAGCCACATCCTGGCCAAAAATATACATATTTTTATTCAATGCCATTTCTTCCTTGAGGGTGTGATTGATTGCATCAACAAGAACCACCTTCTCGCCGGCAGGTACCGTTTTTTCGTATTCAAGGTTGTCTGCATCATCAAACAAATGATCGTACAGGCCTTCCGGTTTTGGATGCGGATGGGCATCAGCGGCATCAGCGGCGGCGTCCACATCGGCTTTATAGGTTTTTTTCAATTCATCGAGTTCTCCGGCAGTCAGCACTTTTTCTTTTAGTAGTGCCGCCTCAAACAACAGGATAGGGTCTCTTTTCTTGTCTGCTTCCAGCTCTTCACGGCTTCGGTATTTTTTGTCCGAATCCGAGGATGAGTGTGGCAGCAAACGCACCGTTTCCGCCTCCACAAGAACCGCGCCTTTTCCGGCGCGGGCAATTTTGACTGCCTCCTGCATGGTTTTATAGGATTTGAAAAAATCGGTGCCGTCCACCTTAAAGCAATGCAGACCTTCATAGCCATGGCCTATTTTATAGATGGATTTACCGCTGGTTTGCTCGGCGATAGGCACGGAAATAGCATATTTGTTGTTCTCGATTACAAAAATCACGGGTAGCTTTTCACGGGTCGCCCAATTGAGCGCTTCATGAAAATCGCCTTGCGAGGTAGTGCCTTCACCCGCGGAGACATAAACCACTTCATCCGTTCCGAGTTTGCGGTTACCCATAGCACAGCCAACGGCCTGCAAAAATTGTGTTCCGGTAGGGCTGGATTGGGAAACAATATGCTGGCGTTTGTTGCCGTAGTGATTGGACATTTGCCTGCCGCCGGAACTCAGGTCATCGGCGCGGGCCATAAAAAGCAGCATAATTTCTTCCGGGGTAACGCCAAACTGCAGGTTAAAGGCTAAATCACGATAGTACGGATAGGCGTAGTCATAAGCCGGTTTCATGGCCAGGGCGGCCGCAGTTTGAATGGCCTCGTGACCAGCGCCACCGATATGAAAAAAACTTTTGCCCTGTTTGAGGAGAATAAGCATTTTGGCGTCAAGCATACGGGAGATAACAATGTTTTTATGAACAGCAAGCAGACCTTTTTTTGATAAGCCGCCCGGAAGTTTTTTTTGGGTCATTTTATTACTCCTAAAAGAGATACTATTTTATAAATATTCGCCGGCGGTAACGGTCTTCGTTGAAAAATAGAAGACAGCATGCTTTCACCCGGTTTTTTACAGAAGTTAAATTACGAAACGACTACCGTGTAATTCAACTGAAAAATCACATTTAAACCGATTTAAAACGAGAGAAAGTTAAACACTTTGCCGCTTTGTGTTATCCCGGAGGAGGCATTTATCCTTCCCGTACGATATCGGCGCCAACGGATTGTAGGCGTTTGACAATTTTTTCATACCCCCGGTCAACAAGTCCGGCGTTGGCGATCCTGCTTTGGCCATTTGCGCACAACGCGGCAATCACCAATGCTATCCCGGCCCGGATATCAGGGCTGCTCAGGTTTTGCCCCTTCAAGCGGGTGGGGCCGTTTATCATAACCCGATGCGGGTCACACAGGGTTATGTCGGCGCCCATGGCGATAAGCTTATCCACAAAAAACATACGGGATTCAAACATCCAGTCATGGCATAAGGCGCTGCCTTCGGCCTGAGTTGCCAATACAATCATCGGGCTCATAAGATCGGTTGGGAATCCGGGCCACAATCCAACTTTTATCTTTATTCCGTTGCTGCGCAGTTTGGATGGAAATATTTTCATGCTATGTCCATCAGATGAATATTCGGAACGGACGCCCATCTTATTTAATACAAATTGGGTAGAGGACATATGCGGCGCATTGATATTTTCTAAGGTTAATTCACTTTGGGTGGCTGCCGCCAGGATTGCGAAGGTCCCACATTCTATATTATCGGCTACGATGCGGTGCCTGAAACCTTTTAATGTTTTTTGCCCATGAATTTTTAGACGGTTACTGCCGATGCCCTCGATATGCGCGCCCATTTTCTCCAATACAAAGGCCAGATCGGCGACATGTGGTTCACAAGCTGCATTTTCAATGTGTGTAACACCGGGGTTCAGCGCCGCGGCCAGCATGATGTTTTCCGTTGCGGTAACCGAAGCTTCCTGTAAAAATGTAGCCGCGTCACCGGATTGGACCCGTCGCGCATGGAACACATGTTCCTCTGCATCAACCTTAATTCCCGTATCGGCAAAGGCATCGATATGTGGGGCCAGGTTACGACGGCCTATTACACAACCACCGGGGGGAGCTATAAACGCCTCCCCGGTACGGGCCGTCAATGCGCCCATAAATAAGATCGATGCCCTCAGCTTTTGCACCTGTTCCGCTGCCGGCGCATTGTTGACAACTTTACCACTGACGCGATAGGCATTCCCGGACAATCTTTCTATCTTTTTGCCAAGAGCCGCAGCGATATCCAACATTGCCTGAACATCAATGATCGATGGTACATTTTCTATGGTACAGGGACTGTCGGTTAAAACGGTTGCCGCAATTATGGGCAAAGCCGCATTTTTATTGCCAGCTATTTTTAGCTCGCCTCGCAACCGCTTACCGCCCTGTATTAGGAATGATGACATGATATCCTTTTTTTAGAATTTTATTTTCAAATACACCCACTCAATTTTCAGCATTTAAAAAGATCCGATAAACTCAACTTCAGCGACAAGATCGATATTTAATTTTTCCATTGCGGCATCCCGGATCAAATTATACAAATAATAAACATCTCCTGCGCGGGCATGGCCAAGATTTTCAATAAAGGCCGCGTGTCTCTCCGATATTATTGCATCCCCCCGGCGCACACCTTTAAGTTGCAGTACTTTGTCTATCAGATAACCAATGGACGATGTTGGCAGACCCAATGTAGTTTGTTGTCCGGCGCTCAGATTCTGGAAAATACAACCTGCCGATTTTTGGGGTTGCACCGCCTTCCGCAGTGCCCATTGCCGTGCGGCCAATTTAGCTGGCGCAACATCGCCGCGGGATAATTGCAGATCCGCTTCCAGGACGGATTCACCTGTTTTCTGCAAAATGCTATAATCATAATTAAAGTCAAAATAACTGTGACCAACCCTTCGTACTTTTTGGCCGTTAAACAATAAAGCCGATTCGACAATATCGCCAAAGAAAAACCGCCCGCCATGCATATTCATATAAATTGCGCCGCCCACCGTTGCCGGAATACCGGAAAACCACTGCAATCCAAATATCCCTTCCCGGTACAGGCTCTTTATCAAAGGCATCAATCGGGCGCCACTTTCCACCCGGACCCGTGCGCGCAGCGGTTTTTCATCTGTACCTGGAATTCCCGCATCCGGGTACCATTCATCGCCGATACTTGTTAAGCGTGCAGCAGCGGAACCGGCTCCGGCGATCTCCCCGGCTGCATCCGACAAGACCTGCCATTCGGCTGCCCGGTTTATGATCACGACCCCCCTAAAACCCTGGTCGCTGAAAATTACATTACTTCCACCGCCGAGCAATTTAAATGGTGTATTTTCGTCCCGGCAAATATTAATAAGCTGAATAATTTGATCACTCCCGTTCGCAAGTACGATGAAATCGGCAGGTCCGCCAACCTGCATTGTTGTATATTCAGCCATTGCCTTGTTTGTATAAACTCTGTCCGTAAGCGACCGGAGTTTATTGTGCAGGGAATTGTTCATTTTTCACTTTTGGATTATACCGGTTTTGAATATTTAGACAAATTGCAACATCCAATTTTACGGGCCCTATTTCAATTGGGTTTATAAGATCGGAATTTTCTATGGAAATTAGCATTGATAGACATAAGAATACAAACCTTTTTATTCTGGAGACGTTCCTTTTGGTTATGACGGCCATGATGCAAAATATTGTACCCCTTTAGTTCTGCTGCTATTTCATGGATTCATATGTGGAAATGATCGACCGGAAGGGGCAGGGTATTGCATCGGAATAGTCGATACGTACCAACATGACACACTCGTTTCAAAATCTGGCTCTATGTGAAATAGTGTGGGTAATCAATTTCACTTTTCTTATAGTCATAGCATCTTTATTAACTTTATTAAAAAATATTTTCCATTCTAAATAGGAGTATTCCTTTTGATGGAGATAAACCGGTGAACCGGTTTGGTGTTTTTTCAATCTTTTTTCCCACGATTAAAATCGTGGGTGAACTTTATTTTAGAGCCTTTATAAAGTATCCTTCTTAACCCACGAAATCATTCGTGGGCCAAATGCGACATACTTTTGTATCCGATTCATCGGATTTAGATTCTGAGATTAAACATCTCCTCTGAGATGCGGACCAACTTTCCCAATAATCAGGAATCATTCTTAATGGGACCAATAACGATTTTCATAATCACAAAACGGATAAACCCTTCAATTGTGTAAAAATATATTGTCCGGTATAAATACCCACACAAAATCATATAGAACCCAAAATCTAATAAAGATGCCCTTCTTTTTTTCATTTATAGAAAATGTTTTATTAAATTCCTTTCTATCAAATCACCCCAAACTTTTTCGTTTACCCGGAGGAAAATCCATGTTTAAGATTCTTGTTGCAGACAGCTTGCCGGCAGATATCCTGGCAAAATACGATAATACCGATGGTATATCTGTTGTAAACAAATCCGGTATATCAATAGAAGATTTAACCAAGGAACTTCCCGGGTATGACGGGCTGGTCGTACGCAGCCGCACAAAGGTCCGGGCAGACCTGCTGGCCGTCGCAACAAAATTAAAAGTTATCGGACGCGCCGGTGCCGGTGTGGACAACATCGATACAGCGGAAGCCACAAAACGTGGTATTATCGTAATGAATACGCCGGGCGGAAACACCATGGCCGCTACCGAGCACACCATTGCCATGATGCTGGCAGGCTTGCGGAACATCGCCAAAGCCAACGCCTCCATGATTCAGGGCGAGTGGAACCGTAAGGCTTTTCTCGGCCACGAAATATACCAGAAAACAATTGGTATTGTAGGATTGGGAAAGATTGGGCGGGAAGTTGCCACCAGGTTAAAGGCCTTTGGCGCAACCATACTCGGTTACGACCCTTTTCTTACCAGTGACGCTGCGGCACGCATCGGTGTAAAACTGGTCGATTTAAATGAAATCTTTGAGAAAGCCGACATCATTACCCTACATGTGCCAAAGATGCCCGAAACTATGGATATGATCAATACCAAAACGATCAGCAAATGCAGAGATGGGGTCATGTTTGTAAACTGTGCCCGTGGTGGCATTATCAATGAAAATGACCTGCTGGCCGGGCTGGAAAGCGGCAAAGTAGGCATGGCTGCCATTGATGTTTGGGGTAGTGAGCCGCCGGCAGATTTTAGACTGGCGCAACACCCGCATGTACTCTCTACGCCGCACCTTGGCGCATCTACGGAAGAGGCCCAGGTAAAGGTGGCTGATCAGATTCTCGAACAAATGATTGACTTTTTTAAAAATAATGTCGCCCGCCATGCCATCAATTTTGTTTCCGTTGACCCGCAACTTCAACCGATTATCGCACCTTTCTTTGAACTTGCCAAACGTATTGGCAGCGTTTATAATCAGATAAAATCCGGTCGGCTTAAGGAAATATCCGTCCGTTATTATGGCTCTGTTCTTGAAGTCCCCGTGGAGCCGATTACTTCATACCTGCTGGTGGGCGCCCTCAAAGCTGCAACGGAAAACCCGGATATCGAAAATGTTAATCCGGTCAATGCCCTTTCACTGGCCCGTGAACGGGGTATAAGCATCGAGATTGCCAAAAAAGATATGCCTCTAACCGTGCATAATAACGCCATTGCCTGTGATTTTATCACGGAAAATGAAACCATTCATTTGGCCGGCAGCGTGATTGGGAACAACATCTACCATCTGATCGAATTTTCGAATTTTAAAATTGCAGCTGAATTGAATGGGCAAATGATTTTTATCGAGAACGAAGATGTACCCGGTATTATCGGCAAGGTGGGTACCACTCTCGGCGAGGTTAATGTGAACATTGCTCATATGTCGTCCGGCAGGGACAAGGGACATAATGATGCTTTAAATGTTTTTAATGTCACGGGTAATTTGCCATCGGATTTGTTTACCAAGCTGGAAAACATAAAGGGCATTGAAAAGGTTCATATTGCATTTACACGTTAATCAATAATAGGCAGGATGAATATTTAAGGTCATGGACGGGAACAAAAAGAGAGTTGCTGTCCATGCACTTTCGCCGGGCAAATTTGGGTTGTAAAAATATTTTCATTCCTATGCTGTGCTATTTATAGAAAACTAAAGGCAATAGCGTTGATGCCGAATGATGGAAAACAAAATTAAAAAACTTCCATGTTTGGAAACATTTTCATAAGATACTGGCAATAGTGGAAATATGTTTCTTAAATTGCATATAGATTGAAATGTTTGCAGTCAAACAATGCGCGGATTTTAATATAATTTTAAACGCCACTTGATAGGCAGGAAAGGCGCCATTCGGCATGCGACTTCCTTTTTCCCATTCATAAAGGTTATGATGGAAGCGCCAAACATGACAGTGAGCTTTTGATCTGCAATTCGTTAGTTTCATAGCATCTTTTGTGGAAGACATCAGGAAGACATAACCACGTGCGTACCTAGAAGCCACGTTGTTGCTGGCTTGTAACACGTGCTGTAATATCAGGGAGAAATTGCTTATGACATTTATTTCACTGAAATGAAACTTCACGTAACCATACTGCCTCTTTTTCTTCTCGGCTTTTGTCTAAACCCGATATTAAAGGCTCAGAGTGCTACCGTCCCTTCCCGTGTCTGGCAGGAGGCCGGCCTGCCATATATCAGGAACTTCAGCCCGGAAGATTACAGCGGTGGTACGCAAAATTTTTCGATCGTGCAGGATGAGCGCGGCCTCATGTATTTCGGCAACACCGGCGGCGTCCTGATCTACGACGGCGTTTCGTGGCGGCGTATCAGCATGCTGAACCGGAGCGCTGTGCGTTCCCTGTGCGTGGTGAACAATCGCATCTTCGTCGGCGCAATAGGCGACCTTGGCGAGCTCACTGCAGATGCAGCCGGCCGCCTCCGCTTTATCTCCCTGCGCAATGAAATCCCGGAGCCCTATCGGAATTTCGAGGATGTTTACAGCACCGTCTCCATCGAGGATACCATCTATTTCAGCACCAAGAAAAGCATTTTTCGCCGCGCCGGCGGGCGCATGCAGGTCTGGACTTCTACTAGCTCGGCGCAGAACGTTCATGTTGCGAATGGGCGGCTTTTTGTGCAGCGGCAGGGCGTGGGCCTGATGCAGATGCGCGGGGATGCTTTGCGGCTCCTGCCCGGGGGCGAGGCCCTGGCCGGCGAAATCGTCCGTACGATTGTTCCACTCGACCGCGGACGGACTTTGATCGGCACCCGCGAGCATGGCCTGTTCCTGTCCGACAGCGCCGGTTTGAAGACGTTCCCCACCGCCATCGACACTTTTTTGTACAGGTATCAGCTGAACAATGCCGCCAACCTGCCGGGCGGGCTGATCGCCCTGGCCACACCGCGCGGCGTGGCGATCATCGACCGGGACGGCCAGTTGCGCCAGATCGTGAATAAAGCCGGCGGCCTGCGGAATGAATATATCCTGTCATGTTTTACGGATCGGCAGGGCGGGCTCTGGCTCGGGCTGAACAATGGCATTGCACGCGTCGAGACACCGGCGCCGGTTTCCCGATTTCAGGCTCGCGCGGGCGTCGAAAGTTACGTCGAGTCGATTATTCGCCATCGTGGCAGAATCTACATTTCCACCGAAAGCGGCGTGCACTACCTGGACACGACGACAGCCCCTTTTCCCCGCTTCAAGCCCGTCACCGGCTTCGCCACCCTCTCCTGGTTTTTCCTGCCCGCCGGCCACGAACTGTTTGTAGGGACACAGAAAGGCATCTATCGCATCAACGGCACCGGCGCTGCCAGGCTGAACAGGTTGCCGGCTGTTGTTCTTTATCGCTCGCAGCGCGATTCGACAAAAATGTTTGCCGGCGCGCTCGATAGCCTGGTGCTCCTGCAACAGGCCGGGCACACCTGGATCGATCTCGGCATGGTGAGCGACGTGAAGGAGCGGGTGTATGGCATGGTGGAGGACGGCGAGGGAACGCTGTGGGCCGGCACGCCGTCGCAGCAGGTGCTGCAAATCGAGCAGGATTTCTCGCAGGTTGAAAGAGACTACGTTCGCATGCGCGTGGCCCGGTTTGGCCCAAAACACGGCTTGCCGCCAGGCACCGTACTGCCTGCACGTGCCGCCGGCAAAATGTTCTTTGTCACCTCGCAGGGGCTCAGGCGTTTCGATCCCGGCCGCTTCCGTTTCGTGCCGGACTCGACTTTCGGCGCGGTTTTCGCGGATACGCTGACACAGCTCACGCAACTGCGCGAAGATAGCCGAGGTGACGTCTGGATTATCGCCGCCAGGGCGGGCAGAAGATACTATGGCCGGGCAGTGCGCCAGGCGGACGGCAGCTATCGCTGGGATGCCTCGCCGTTTTTGCGCCTGCGCGATCTCGGCGAGGTGTATTTTGTTTATCCGGAAGACGATGGCACGGTCTGGTTTTGCGGGGTCGAGGGCCTCGCGCGCTTCACGCCGCACCTTGCCAGAGACTGCGAGCGCGCCTATCCGGTGCTGATTCGCCGGGTGGGCGCCGTCACCGCTGATTCGGTGTTTTATGATGGCGGCAATGCGGCAACACCAGCGCTTCCCGGGATCGACTATCTTTACAACTCCCTGCGGTTCGAATTCGCCGCCATGAGCTACGATGATGCGGCGGCCAATCGCTATCAGGTCAAACTCGAGGGCCTCGACCGGAGCTGGTCGAGCTGGAACGGCGAATCAAAAAAGGACTACACCGGTCTGCCGCCCGGGCAGTATCTTTTTCGCGTCCGCGCGCGCAATGTGTACGGCCGTCTCAGCGACGAGGGGCGATTCGCCTTCGCGATTTTGCCGCCGTGGTACCGGCGCTGGTGGGCCTACCTGTTCTATGTGGCGCTGGCCGGGGGACTGGTTGCGCTGATCGTTAAAGGCCGGGTGCGCTACCTCGAGAAGAAAACCCGGGAATTGGAGAGCATCGTGGCCGATCGCACCGCTCAGATCGTGCAGCAGAAGACCAAGATCGAAGAGCAGGCGGACAGATTGCAGGAGCTCGACCGCATGAAATCGCGCTTTTTTGCCAATATTTCCCACGAATTCCGCACGCCGCTGACGCTGATTCTCGGGCCGCTCGAGGACAGAATCGCCGCGGCCAGCACGGAACGCGACAAAAAAGAATATGGCCTGATGCACCGCAACGCCAGCCGCGTTCTGCGGCTCATCAACCAGTTGCTCGATCTCTCGCGCCTGGAAGCCAGCAAAATGAAACTCAGCGCGCGGCCGGGCGATTTCGTCGCCTTCCTGAAGGGCATCGTCATGGGCTTCGCCTCCCTGGCCGAGCAGAAAAATATCAAGCTGGTGTTGGACGACAAAAGTCCCCGGCACCTTCAAGGTGGTGGGAAAGTTCCAGTCGTTGCGGACTACTTCGACCCCGACAAAATCGAAAAAATCTTCACGAACCTGCTGTCCAATGCCTGCAAATTTACCCCGGAGGGCGGAGAGATTCGGGTGGAAGTGCAGGAAGTGCCGGAGACTTACAGCATCACCATCCGCGACACCGGTATCGGCATTGCGCCGGACCGCCTGCCGTACATTTTCGACCGCTTTTACCAGGCGGACCCAACCAGTACCCGCGCGCAGCAGGGCACCGGCATCGGTCTGGCGCTGATCCGGGAGCTGGTGGCGCTGCACCACGGCAGCATCGCGGTGCAAAGCAAACAGGGGCAGGGCACGGCGTTTACCGTACGCCTGCCGCTGGGCCGGGCGCATCTTCGCCCGGATGAAATTGTGGACACGCTGC
>CAYWBI010000003.1:0-4281 GCA_964456445.1 uncultured Calditrichaceae bacterium | reverse complement strand
CGCCTGCCGCTGGGCCGGGCGCATCTTCGCCCGGATGAAATTGTGGACACGCTGCCGGCTCTGCCGCCGCAAGAGCCGGCCGTTGCCGATTTGCCTCAGCCCGGGGCGCCGGAGCCGCCACCCGAACCGGCAGCCGCCGCGGCCGATGCCAACGACACCATCATCCTGATTGTCGATGACCACCACGACGTGCGCCGCTACGTGCGCGCGCAGCTCGCGCCCGACTATCGCATCGTTGAAGCCCGGGACGGCCGGCAGGGTGTGGAAGCGGCCATGGATCTGATCCCGGATCTGGTGATCAGCGACGTGATGATGCCGGAGATGGACGGCTTCCAACTGTGCGAGCGCCTGAAAACGAGCGAAAAAACCAGCCATGTGCCGGTCATCCTGCTGACCGCCAGGGCCGATGAGGCAGATAAGCTGGCCGGCCTCGAGATCGGCGCCGACGATTATCTCAGCAAACCGTTCAGCTCGAAGGAGCTGAGAGTGCGTGTGCACAATCTCATCGCCTCGCGGCGAAAACTGCGGCAACGCTTCCGCCGTGAGGGCCTGCTGCAGCCGCGCCGGCCGGAGGTTTCGTCCATCGAAGAGACCTTCGTGCACAAGTTGATGGTGGTGATTGAAGACAATCTGGGGGAAGAACACTTCAACCCGCAAATCCTGAGTGACCAGTTGCACATGAGCCTGCGGCAACTGCAGCGCAAAACGCGGGCGCTCACCGGCCAGACGCCGAGTGACTTCATTCGCACCATCCGGCTGCAGCGCGCCCGGCAGTTGCTGGAGCAGCACGCCGGCACGGTGTCCGAGATCGCCTTCCGCGTTGGTTTCAACGACCTGTCCTATTTCTCCCGCTGCTTCCGCAAGGAGTTCGGGATATTACCCTCAGAAGTAGAAACGTAGTTGGCAATATTTTTTTTAGGCATGTTCAGATGATTTTTTATGTCGTCTCTGCCCTACTTTTTGTCGTCCCTGTCTTAGAAGTTTTACCCTTCCTTTTTTATCTTTCTACAACTATTTCATATAGAAGCACACTGAAAGTATAGAACCTTTCCAGTTTTTCAAAAATAGGGGACTGAATTAATCAGGAACATCTGAATTTTCTGGGGGGAATGATTCAATAAAGAATGTGAATATGGTTTCCCTGACTGGAAAATTTTGTCTTCAATCTTACTATGCTATGAAAGGCTTGTTGATGCGGTTCTTGAAGTTATAATTTCTAAAAGTCTAATCATTATAAGGGAGAATATTATGAAAGCAAAATTTGCAATACAAACGATATTGTTGCTTCTGATATTTTGTTTCTGTTCTGGTTACAGCCAACAGCAAACAACCGTTGTAGCCCCCACTTCGGATGCTGCAGAAGGTCTTGATTTACGCGCGATTAGTGAATTATTCAAAGATACCAAAAATCTCAAATCCTTTGAAAGGAGCCTAAATGATCCCGATGTGGGTGTAAACAATCTGGATTTAGATGAAAATGGTCAGGTTGATTTTATCCGGGTGATTGAGAAAAGCAATGAAGATACCCGGGTTATTATCCTTCAGGCAGCCCTTGGTAAGGATGAATTTCAGGACGTAGCTACAATCGAGGTCGAGAAAAAAGGCAATGAGCAGTATAACATGCAGGTGCATGGAAATGAAATCCTTTACGGTGCAGAATACTATGTGGCACCGGTCCAGGTTCACGTGCGGGCCTGGCCAATTATCCGGTGGATTTACCGTCCGAATTACCATCCCTACCGTTCGGTTTTTTATTTTGGCTATTATCCGGTGTGGTGGAAGCCTTTCCGGCCGGTAAAGGTAAATGTATATCGTACCCGCAACGTCAGATACACCCGAAAAACCACTTTCACTCTCACCCGGACCCGACGCGTACACACAACCACTAAAATAAAGTATAAGCCCAGGAGCTCTACCCGGGTTGTCAAGAGGACCAGAGTTACCAGGAAAACCGGTGGTCCGAAAAAAACCACTGTCACCACCCACTCCGTGAAAAGAACCAATAACAAAACAGGTCGTACAACCACGATCAAACGAAAGAAAACCACGCGTAAAAGAAATGGCAAGAAAACGACCGTTGTAAGAACTAAAAAGACCACAGTCAGGAAGAAACGGCATTAGGCTGTGAATAGTTTGTGTTCCGCAAGGGGAAACACATATTTTCCTTTGCACAAAACTGATCTGGAGAACAACCATGGACAAGAAATTTCCGCGACTTCAGGCATACGCTTTTCTTCTCTTGCTGATTGTCGGCTCAGGGAGCTGCTCGAAAACAAGCACTGAAACCGATTCGCAACCGGATTACCAGCCCGGCAAGAACAGCTACACCACGGAGATCGACGGCGTCACGCGGGAATATATCGTGCACGTGCAGGCCGGTTACGACGCCAACTCGCCCATGCCGGTGGTGTTTATGCTGCACGGCTCCACCGGCAGCGGGGAGGAGAAGTACAACGATTCCGGCTGGAAAGAACTGGCGGAAGATGAAAATATCCTGACCGTTTTTCCCACCGCCCTGGTGTACTGCTACACCAATACCTTTGGGTTCACGAAGACGGCGACCCGCTGGTGGAGCTATCCGCCCATCAACCATTTCTGCCCCGGGCAAAATCCAAAGGATGACGTCAAATTTCTGCGCCAGGTGGTGGACGAGGTGAAGCAGCGCTTCAATGTGGATGCGAAGCGGATTTACATGGTCGGCTTTTCCAGCGGCGCGCAGATGGCTTTCCGCTGTGCGGTGGAAATGAGCGATCTGCTCGCGGCGGTGGTGCAGTCCGGTGCCACGCATCAGGTGGATACGGTTTTCACACCGCAGAGGAATCTCCCCATCGCGTTTGAGCTCGGGAATTTGGATGAAACCTGGTTGGGCGGGGCCGCCGAAGTGCCGATGTCGAAATTCGAAAATATGCTCGCAAATAACGCCGTATTTCAGCGGATAATCAATGTGCACACGAATTCTTTCACTTTTGAATCGACCTATACGATGACCGGCGATACAAGCACGGCGCTGACGGCGACATTCAAAGGGATGCCGTTTGCCGACAATCGCGTCTTCACGTTCACTTTGATTAAAGGCCTGGACCATGCTTATCCGAACACCGTCAATCATCCCCGCAATGGCGCCAGTGTACATTGGGCCTGGCTGAAACAATACAGCTTGCCGTGAACGTACGTCCCAGGCACTCTGTCAGTGCCGTGTTCATTTGTGCGACATGAATTATTAACGATGGAGGATAGAATGACCGCTCTCATATCCAGAACGGGCCTCAGTGTCTTTTTCATTTTACTGTGTGCCCGGGTTTCCCTGCATGCCCAGGAATACAAGCCGGCGATCGAATTCGCTTCCTTGATGAATATGCGTTTCTATGAAGGAAACGGGGGCTTTTATGTTGATGATCTGCAGCTTGTTTTCCCGCCCCCAGACGGGCAGCGGATGTGGCTGGTGATCACGACCGAGACGGGCAAGGTGGTCACCTCCAAAGAATTGACCCGCGAGCACTGGCGCTTCCCGATGTTTGATGGGCTGATCGCCAAAGGGGAGAAGGTGCTGCAACTTGGCAAACCCGGCAAATACAGTATGGCGGTCACCGTCGGTAAGACGCCGATGACGATTATGCCCTTCACGCTGAACGTGACCAGCAACGGCGATCCCTTCAATCCCCAAAAGACCTTTACCCGCGATGGTCTCTGGCACGCCCTGGCTTACTTTTCCAAGGAAAGCGGCCGGCCCGACGGTACGCTGAGCTTCAACTGGTGGTCGAGCCTGCGCGAGTTTGGCAAACCCGGCGGCAGCGTCTCCTGCACCGCCCGGCTGATGAAGGGCGACCAGGTTCTCGCCGAAGCGCCCAAAGTGGTGCTGAGCAGCGTTAACTGGCAGTTTTTCAGTCGCCGGCTGGTACAGCCCCGCAACCGGGGCAGAAAAAACCTAACCCTTTCCCTTTTGACCGCGGAAGACGGTGAATACCGGATGGTGCTAAATATCGATGGGAAAGTAGCGAAAGCCTACACCGTTGTGGTGAAGAACGGTACCCTGCAGCCCCTGCCATTCTGCGATCTCAACTATAAACCACACACCAATTTCATCTCCCCCCGGATTATCGACACCAGTTCCGGTTCCGGCTCCAGCTACAAGATGCTGGATGCCTACTGGGTGAAGTGGGGAAAAAATGAGGTAACAAACCATTCCCCGGCACCCTCGAGCTGCCGGGGATGTTTATCGCCAAACGAATAAGGAGACGACATGAATATATCGTCGGTTGCACTACATCGCCTGGAGTATTA
>CAYWBI010000002.1:23526-94168 GCA_964456445.1 uncultured Calditrichaceae bacterium | reverse complement strand
TAAAAACATAAAAAATATCCATTAAAAGTATTAAAGGACTGTCACAAAATAATTGAATTTTTGGGATTTAATTATTTTGCCGAATTTTGTACATTCTTTTTTATCATCAACTGAAGACAGGGTAAACAAATGCAGAATAAAATTGTTGAATGTGTACCAAATTTTTCCGAAGCCCGCGATCTGGGCGTCATCAAACAAATCACAGATAAAATAAAATCCGTGGCCGGTGTAAAATTACTGGATGTAGATCCAGGCGTAGAAATGAACCGCACCGTGGTTACTTTTATCGGGCCGCCCAGCGCCGTGGAGGAAGCCGCATTTCTGGCTATCAGAAAAGCTGCGGAACTGATCGATATGCGCAGGCACTCGGGTTCACATCCCCGGATGGGCGCAACGGACGTATGCCCCTTTATCCCGGTAAGTGGAACGACAATAGATGAATGCATTGCATTAAGCGAAACCGTGGCCAGGCGGGTTGGCAACGAGTTAAAAATACCAGTCTTTTTATACGAAAAATCTGCAAAAACGCCCCAGCGTCAAAACCTGGCGGTTATCCGTAAAGGTGAATATGAAGGCCTTGCGGAGAAGCTTAAACAGGAGCAATGGAAACCCGATTTTGGCCCGGCGGAATTCAATGCCCGATCCGGTGCAACAGTGATGGGCGTCAGGGAGTTTTTGATTGCTTATAATATTTCCCTGAACAGCCGTGAAAAACTGCATGCAACGGATATAGCATTTGAACTACGCGAAAAAGGCCGGTCGGCACGACGCGGAACCAATAACCCTTTTTATTATAAAAAAGAACAAATTTTAAAATATCAACCGGGCAAATATCCTTGTGGCACGTGTGATTTTGACGGGGCAACCATAAAAGATACGATTGAACATTGTAAAAATGTGCATCAGTATAATCTTGAAGGGCTTTTAAACTTAAATGGTATCAACCCGGAAAAACCAGAAGGCCAGTCGGTAAAAAAGCCCGGGTTGTTTACACATTGTAAAGCCATTGGCTGGGTCGTGCCGGAATTTGACCGGGCCCAGATATCGATAAACCTTACGGATTACAATGTCACGTCCATGCAACACGTGCTGGAAGCAACACGGAAACTTGCCGCCGATCGTGGCCTGGTGGTTACCGGAAGCGAGATTGTAGGCATGGTGCCTTTTCCCGCATTGCTGGATTCTGGGAAATATTATCTCAAAAAACAACAACGTTCCGCCGGTATCCCCTTAATGGATATTTTGCATACAGCCGTGCAATCCCTTGGGCTGAACGATGTTTCAGAATTTAAAATTGAAGAACGTGTCCTGGGTCTGCCACAACCTAAGCCCGAAGATTTGGTTTCTTTATCGGTAGCTGGTTTTGTAAACGAAGTTTCACGCGAATCGCCCGCTCCCGGGGGGGGAAGTGTGGCTGCGCTTGCCGGCGCGATAGGAGCAGGGCTCTCTGCAATGGTCTGTAATATAACGGCGAACAGGCGTGGCAGTGAGGCTGTGGATGAAATACTTAATGAAGCTGCCGGAACATGCCAGGAAATTATAAATAATTTGTTGCGCGCCGTGGATGATGATACCAATGCCTTTAATGACTATATGGATGCCCGACGTATGCCAAAACGCACGGATGATGAGAAAAAAATACGTAAGTCAGCTATGCTTGCTGGTTTGAAACACGCTGTTGAAATACCATTGGCAACGGCCCGGCAAAGTTTCAGGGCATTAAAAATCGCAGAGACTGTCTTAAAATATGGTAACCCGGCCTCGCTTACCGATGTGGGCGTTGGGGCGCAAATGGCTTACAGTGGCGTGTTGGGCGGTATTTTCAATGTGCGTATAAATTTAAAAGACATCAGCGATTCGGATTTCGTGGATGAAATGCAAAAGAGATGCCATGCGCTAAAATCCGGGGCGGATACTTGTCTGCATGCTGTTTTAACGTCTCTTGAAAATCAGATATAAATAGTCGAATTTAAGTTTGAAATTTCTGAATAAAAAAGGTGCAAGATATTGCCCAAAAAAATATTCATCCTGGATAATTATGACTCCTTCACGTATAACATTTATCATGCCCTGGCCCGTCCGGGGTTTGATATTGTTATCCGTCAGCCGCATCAAACCTCTTTAAAAAAAATTCAGATGATAAACCCGGGTGCTGTTATCTTTTCCCCGGGACCCAAAAGACCGGGCAATTATCCATTGATGCACGCTCTGCTCGATGCTTATGTGGATAATAAACCGATTTTAGGCATCTGTCTTGGTATGCAGGCGATCAATGAATATTTTGGAGGCAATACTATAAAAGCAATAGAGCCGGTGCATGGCAAGGTAAGCCGGATAGATATCCTTGGTGGCAAATTATTTAGCAGCATGCCAGACACGTTGAAAGTGGCGCGTTATCACTCGCTAATCGTTGACAATGTTGCAGATGAGTTCCGTATCACCGCCCGCTATGGAAAGGTTATTATGGCTTTTGAACATATCACTTATAGGGTGCATGGCGTTCAGTTTCATCCGGAATCGTTCTTAACCGATGATGGTCACCAAATATTTGAAAATTTTTTGGCCGGGGTTTAAATGCTGCCTAAAATAAGTTCCATAGAATTAAAAGAAATAAGATCTGCCCTTATCCTGCAGGATTTAAAACATGATCATTGGGCGCTGCTGCACAGTGGAAAAACCCGATTCGGGCATCGCTACTCTATCATTGCACAGAATCCTTATTTGATTTTACGGGTATCCGGCCGGAAGCAAATAACTCAACTTTCAGCCAGCGGGGAAAAACAAATCAACAAAAATGGTTGGGAATGGTTAGGGAAACTTTTAAAAAAATACCGCCATCAGGCAATTCAAAGCCAACTGCCTTTTACAAGTGGCATTATTGTCGCCATGTCCTACAATGCCTTTCTATCCGATGCATACCCCGAACCGGCCAATCACAGCGATGCGGATACAATTTGGGCCGGGTTCTTTAAAGATTATCAAATCCACGACCAGCTATCCGGAAGATGTTGGTCGGTCCATGTTCATGGCCCGGAGACCATCGCCAAAACATCAAAATGGAGTTCTGCCCGGTTTGATAATTTAAAATTAAACGGCGTCACAAAAAATGCCTATATCAACGGGGTTGAAAAAATACGGGAGTATATCCGCGAAGGGCGTATCTATCAGGTAAACCTCACACAGCAATATAGATGGCCATCCAGGCACGAGCCCTTTGATATATTTAAAAAACTGAACCAAATGAATCCTGCCCCGATGAGCGGTTTTTTTAAGATGATGGGGCAAACCCTGGTGAGCAGCAGTCCGGAACGGTTCCTAAGACGTAGCGGTCATAAGTTGGAAAGTAACCCCATAAAGGGGACGCGTCCACGTTTCCATAAATTTGATAAAGACCGGGCGATGATTCGTGAATTGTGGCAAAGCCCAAAAGAAAATGCGGAATTGGCCATGATCGTTGATTTGATGCGTAACGATATGGGACAGGTTGCGGAGATAGGTTCCGTAAAGGTTGACACCGCCCGTAGAATAGAAAATTATAATAATGTGTTTCATCTTGTTGCAAAGGTCACGGCAAAAATATCAGATGAATATGATTCCCTTGATGTGATACACAGTCTCGGACCAGCGGGCTCAATCACAGGCTGTCCAAAGTCCGAGGCTATAAAGGTTATTGAAGCCCTGGAAAAAACCACCAGGGGCTTTTATACCGGAAGCATGGGCTATATTGATTTTAACGGCAATTTCGATTTAAATGTTATAATCCGAAGTTTGCATTTTTTCGCGGGACAGGTTCAATTTGGTTTGGGGAGCGGAATTGTGTACGATTCCGACCCGGCGGCGGAATACATGGAGACGCTGGATAAAGGCGCGACCATTTTTAGGACACTGAAATGATTGTTTATTGTGATGGAAAATTTATAACCGATCAGCAATGTTTGGTAAGCCCATTCGGGCCGGGTTTCCAGTATGGACAGGGCGTATTTGAGACGATACGGGTTTATCAGGGGCAACCGGAATATCTGGATTTACATTTGAAACGAATGATTAGCGGAGCGAAAAAAACAGGTATGTCTGTGCCGGAAGTTCCTTTTGATGCAATTATTGCCAAATTGATTTCAGAAAATCCAATAAACGATATTTATCGTTTGAAAATAATTTTATATAAACGGGAAAATACATCAAACGGATTAATTATTTTTTTAAAACCATACACGCCACCGTTGGCAGAATTATACAAAAAGGGTGTCAGTCTGGGGAAGGGGGACCATCCTGTGCGGGGAAACCTTGCGGATGTAAAGTCACTTTTCTGGTATCAATTTAAGGCAGCATCAGCTAGCGACTTTTTTGAAACACTATTGTTCTCTGAAAGCGGCATCGCCCTGGAAGGGACACGCAGCAATTTTTTCATCCTGAAAAATAATACATTTGTATTTGCTGCCCGGAAGCCACTTCGTTTGAACGGGGCAATGGAACAGATCGTAAAAAAGAGACTACAAAATGCCGGAATAAATTGCATGGAGCAGTCGTTGTATCACAACGATATTATAGAGGCCGATGCCGTATTTATTTGTAATTCATTGATTGGTATTTTGCCGGTTTGTAAATTTGAGAACCAGGAAATAACAACGCACATATCACAAATATATTTGAATGAAATCAGGAAATTTCAAGATATCTATGAAGATAAAAAATCTTATTAAAAACAAACAAAAACAATTGGAAACGCTTTCTTATATTGAGTTCAGCGACGCTGAAATAAAAGAGCTTTCTCAAAATGATAAAAAGGAAATCATTTCCGTTTTTCATGGCCGAGTGATGTTAAAAATTCCAGATTCGGAAGTTGCCTTTTTTGAATGGGTAAAAAAGGAAGATTATGATGTCTGGAATGATTTGTGGGGTGATTTTCCGGAACGTGAATATCAGGTAAGTATGGATTTTCTTGAATATTTTGGTGGTGAACAGAACGGTTTCCCCATCTGTGATTTAGAGGGGGCCGAAAACTATTATTTCACTATGGAACATATCAAGCCGGAAGGACGCAATGTAATGCCAGCAATTGTTAAAAAAAATGATGCGCGCAAGCAGTTGGATATCGATGAATTGTTTTTATTTGAACTGCATGTGGCCCCTATTGATATCTGGCATTATGCTTACCGCTACAAATTATCACTTAATACGGCCAAACAAATGATCAGCGATATGGTTTATAAGAGTTGGATTGTCCATTTGCCTGAACGGGACGATTTGTTAAAATACATCGCGTTTTGATGCGCTTAACCGATAAACATATCCGACTGGCCCGTTATGTATTGCTTTTTCTTATAGTATTCATCGCATACAACACACTCATCCCTTTCCGGCCCTTTACCTCTATACATAAAATTATAAGGGAAATGCATAACATCGAATTCGTGCCTTTTTTTCGGGATGGTCGTTTTGTGGGGGTGACCGATATTCTGGGCAATATCTTATTGTTTTTACCGGTTGGTTTTTTTGCCCGGATTGTTTTTGCCAATAATGCGAAAAGTACGCGTCGCAGCATATTGTTAGGATTTACTTTAAGCCTCTGTATAGAGTTTGTTCAGATATTTTTACACTATCGTATTGCATCAATACATGATTTGATAACCAATACGCTTGGCGCCTGGGGCGGGGCAGTTACGGCAACGCTGTTTTTAAAACATTATTATCGTCACTTTACGATACAAATCCGATATATCCTGAGATCTCCATTGAACGGGTTGCTTGCCTTCGTAGCCGCTATGTATTTCTTTGTGTTCCTTTGGATCTCATTGCTTGTGCCCAGGCACACATCCACAGATAGTGGGGAATTTTTGTCCTGGGAAAACATTCTGCCAGCTCTTTTGTTTTCTATTGTTGTTCTCGGTTTTTGGGATGAACGTCCGCGTTCCCTTTGGCATAAAAAAACGTTTAAGATGTTCAGCAGCCTTTACGTGCTGCTTTTACTTGCGGCCCTGTTTTATAATCCAAACCTGCTGTTCTGGATTGTACTTTTTACACTGAGCACATACTTATTATTCCGCTTAATAAAATTAAGAGAAACTACCCGCTTAAAAATAGGGGTATTGTTGCTTTTGGTATATATTTTTCTGGATAATTTCCAACCTTTTGTTTTCCACTCCATGCCCGGCTGCCGGGCACTTGCAAAAAGCCTGATACCCTTTTATCACTATTATAAAGTGACATCAATCTGGGCCATAAACGACTTGTTGAAAATGATTGTTGAAGGTTTTTGGTTAGGGATAATTGTAGAGTATATTTCGAAAGGCAGGCTAAGCATTTTCTTTGTAATGGGAATTTTATTCTGTATTTCGATCTCCATGGAAATTACCCAGGTATTTATAAAAGGACGCACCGCGGATATAACCGATATAATTATGTTTAGCTTAGGTGCATTGATCAGTGTTTTTACAAGCGAATACCGCCGATCAGGACAGCAGACCAATAATCAGGTAGAGCAGGGCGGATAGTCCACCAAAAAACAAGGCATAAGGCAATTGAGTTTTTACATGATCGATATGATCGCAAGCCGACGCCATGGATGAGATAATCGTTGTATCGGATATTGGTGAGCAATGGTCCCCGAATATTCCACCCCCTAGAACCGCGGCCACAGACATAGGAACGCTGCCCTGCATAGACAGTGTCATCGGTATTGCAATGGCCATCATGATGGCAAATGTCCCCCAGGATGTACCAGTTGAGAAGGCAATAAAACTGCTGACAAGAAAAAGTATAAGCGGTACAAATCCCGGGCTAAGCCAACTTTTTGTAATTTCAGCAATATACAATCCCGCCCCTAATTTTTTGCTTACCGCGCCAATGGCAAATGCCAGCATCATAAGCAATGCCAAAGGCATCAGCCCGCCGATGCCCTTAAACGTAAGGTCAAGGATTTCTTGAGTTTTAAAGATGCCTTTTATGCGATAGGTGATGGCAGCCACACTTAGAGCAATCAGAACCGATAATAGTACGGCCGTTGAACCGGAACCCTTGCCGATGGCCTGAAAAAGGATCTGCATAGTGTTTAAAATATCTTTGTTTTCCACCGCGGACCACCCGTCAAAAATCAATATTATAGGCATCATGCCCACCATCAGCGCTATGGGGAGGATCATATTTATCGCGGCCGGTTTGACGCCGGGCTTTGTAACAATTGACGAAAGCTCGTCGGAAATCATGGGCCGGGCATTATCGGCCAACAATTTGCCTTCAACTTTTACCCGGCGCTGTGCTTTTTTCATTGGGCCAAAATCCTTTTTACTAAGGATGATGACTAATACACCAAAGAGCGTAATGATCGGATAGAAATTTAGCGGGTATGCTTCGAGCAATATTTTTAATGGATCTGTGAATCCCTGAGTGAGTAAAAGCCCCATGATAAATGCGCCCCAGGCATTAAGCGGGATGAGGATGCAAACCGGGGCGGATGTTGAATCTGCGATAAAGGCAAGTTTTTCCCTGGATATTTTATAACGGTCAAATAATGGCCGGAATATTGAGCCGACGGTCAATACGGTAATACTCGATTCAACGAAGATGATAACGCCCGTCAGCCAGGCAAATATCTGGATGATGGTGGATGGGTTGCGTTTGCCGTCATGGGTCAGTTTTTCCAGTTTGACATTGATTTGCCGGATAAAACCCTCCACCCCGCCGGAATTTTGAATAAAGGCGATCAATGCGCCGACCAATGCGCTGAACATGATCGTGCGTGTATTTCCTGCACTTTTGAATACATCCACCAGGGCCTGAATCGTGGCCACGGAGCCGGTAACAAAATTCCAGTCTGATAACACAAGCCAGCCAAACCAAATGCCGAACAAGAGAGAAAGAAAAACTTGTCTGGTTTTTATGGCCAGGGCAATGGCAACAACCGGGGGGAGCAGGGACCAGATACCATAGTGTTCCAAAGAATAACCTCTTAAATTTTATAAAGAAATTGATAACAAGGATGGATTAATCCGTTTAATTTCAACAATTTTAATATCGGAATAAAAAAAATCGGATACAAAACATACATTTTCCTTATATTGCGGATCATAATTTATGGCTTGTTCCCGTACAAAAAATTATTGTTGAGATAAAAAAGGGCAATGTAAAAAAGAAATTAAACCATCTTAGTTATTTGCCGAATAATGTCATTTGTATTTAGGAATCTGTGAATTAAGGAGGATATCATGGCAGAAGAATTGATCAATTACCCGGAAGCGCTGGAGCGGCTTGGTGGGGATGAAGAGTTTTTACTCGAGTTGTTGGAAGAGTTATTGGTTCAGGTCGATGAAAATTTACCGTCCATAAAAAATGCCGTATCTGATCAACAATTTGATGATCTGCGAGCGCTTTCGCATAGCTTAAAGGGCGCCTCGGCCAATTTGAATGTAACCCGAATGGCTGCCCATTTTTGCGAATTGGAGAATAGGGGCCAGGATAAAGTTATTGATGATGTTCAAAAATTTATAGAGTTGGTTGAAAATGACCGTCATGAATTGGAACAATTTCTTCATCGCAATTAAATTATAATTGTTTGTTCCAGTTTTTCCTGCAAAATATCCACAGGGGTAGATAAGGCTATAATATCTACCCTTTCGCATTTACCGTCCCTCAATACACCGGCGCAAGAGTTAAGGGTAGCCCCGGTGGTTATAACATCATCCACTATCAACAACTTTTTACCTTCTACCGAACTTGATAACCTAAAAGCATTTCTCATGTTTTGTTTGCGCCGTTCGCGGTTTAATTTAGTCTGTGATTTTGTGTACCGAACACGGGTAAGGCTTTCATTAAACGGTATCTCAAGATACTTTGCAAGTTGCTTTGCAATTAACGTGCTTTGGTTAAAACCACGTTCCCTTTCTTTCTGCGGATGCAACGGCACCGATGTAATAAAATCATAATCCGATCGTATGAGAGGCAATAGTGAACGTGCAAAAAGAGTGGCGATATCCTGATATCCGCCGTACTTTAGTAAATGGATGATTTTTTTAAATATTTCTGTAAATTGAAAGGCAATAATGATCTCGTCAAATTTAATATCTTCCATTCGTTCTATAAGGATTGGATAGTATTCCGCTTGAAATGTTTCGAGGCCGTTATAACATAGGTCACATATATAATGCCGACCTGCTGGAAGAGGTGCATTGCACAGTTGACATATATTCGGAAAAATAATTTGAACAATATCCCGCCAGGCGTTCTGAATTCCCATTGCGTATATTTCTTAGGTTTTTAAATTAATTTAGATATTTTTTAAAAAAAACTAAAGATTTTTTGTCCTTAATATATCCATTTCTTGTCGATAAACTGTTGAAAATGTGTACACTCAGATGGCGATATTAACAACAAACTTCAACATTCGGATTCGATTTACTGTTCTATCAATACATGTAAAAAATGTATTAATACTTAAATAACAATAGGTTAGCTTTGGATAGCAGTCCTAAGTTTAACTTATGGCATGGAAACTGCATGTAACCCCCCAAAAATCACCATATAAGGGGGCCAATATGCAACAAGCTACGCAACCGACCGAAACCATGTGGCACGAGTTTAAGCTCAATAATAATAATATGTATCGTCAACAACTTATTTTACGCTACAATGGACTTGTAAAATATGTTGTTCGGAAAATGATCAAAAACTTTCCACAGGCGATAGAAGAGGCCGATTTACATCAGATCGGTATCTTAGGTCTTTGTGAAGCGATCGAGCGTTTTGACCCGGCTTATGGAATTAAATTTGAAACGTATGCTATACCAAGAATAAAAGGCTCCATCATCGATGAATTAAGAAAGCTGGATTGGGTGCCACGTTCCTTAAGGTCCAAACTGAATAACATGAAAGAAAAAGCGGTGGAAATGGATCAAAAATTTTCGGGCAACTATACCGAGTACGAAATGGCAAATGGGTTGGGTATTGAACTTAAAGACCTGCACAATTGGAAAAAGGACGTCAATGCCGTAAATATGTATTCGCTTGATAAGCCTATCGATGATTCAAACAAACAAAATTTATATGACGTGATAGAAGACCATGATTATGTTGGCGCCAATGAATTTATGGAAGACAATGAAACTAAAAGAATTCTATTGAAGGCAATAAAAAAACTTCCTGAAAAAACCCGTCTTGCAATAACACTTTACTACTATGAAAAACTAACATTTAAAGAAATTGGAAAAATCCTTAATGTGAGTGAATCACGGATTTCTCAAATCCACTCCGAGACCATGTCCAAGCTGAAAAAAGAAATAACCAAAATGATTTATACTTAATGATTGCTATTTAATATATTAGAAAAATAGTAATTATATGTGTATAACTTTTATTTTGAAAAGATGAAGGAATTTCAATGGGCTTGGACAGCATAGCCGCTAAGATATTAATAGTAGATGATAGCCAGGAGAACGTTGACTTACTCAGCTATTTCCTTAAGCCACAAAAATATGAAATAGCCGTTGCAATGGATGGTGAAGAAGCATTGGAAAAAGCGGTTTCCGAGAACCCCGATATCATATTGCTCGATATTATGTTGCCCAAATTAGATGGCTTTGAAGTCTGTGAAAGAATCAAGAAGAACCCTCAAACCCAATTTATTCCCGTTGTGATGATCACCGCCCTAAAGGAATTAAAAGATAAGATACATAGCCTTGAAGTCGGGGCCGATGATTTTATTTCAAAACCTTTTGAAAATGTTGAACTGATTACCAGGGTAAAATCACTTTTAAGAATCAAAAAATATCAAGACGAGCTTGCGGAAAAGAACAATGCATTAATCCGCATGGACCAGTTTAAAGAAAACCTGGCCCATTTGCTGGTGCATGATATGCGTAACCCAATTTTTGTGATCCAGGGGAATTTACAAATGATGGGGATGGGGATGTCGGATGAGGCCACGTCGGCCTTTAAAAAATACTTAGATCGTATCGACAGAAGCACCCAGCATTTATTGCGAATGGTTCAAAACATGATCGATATAGCCAAGATTGAAGACGGCAATATGACGCTTAGTAAAGATTTATGCCGGGTCAATGACATAATAAAGCGCTGTGTAGATAAAATGTCCGATTACCCGGAACATGCCAAAAAAAATATTTCTGTTAGCCTTGATTCTTCCTTACCATATTGTTCTCTGGATACATCGGTCTTCGACAGGGTAATTGATAACTTACTCACTTTCTCGGTCAGCAATGTTACATCCAAGGGCAATGTTTCATTGAGTACAAAATTTAAAGATGATCATATAGAAATTTACCTGCAGGACGACGGTATTCAAATCCCGGTAAAATACCAGGATTTGATCTTTACCAAATTGGGCCAGGTCGAGGTAAAAAATGAAGGCTATCGGGTAGGGCGTGGGTTGGCCCTTACATATAGTAAACTGGCAATCGAGGCACACGATGGCAGCATTGTCTTCGATCAAAAGCAAAAAGTTGGAAATAAATTTATAATTAAATTGCCCATTCAAAAAAGTTAAAATAAATATGGATTGATTTATAAATTAAAGTTTCATTTTCATAAGCCGAAATCTTGTCAATGATCATATATCATTAGATGATGAATTCTTATGGCAAGAACAAAGGCAAATGAAATGCACGCTGTAAAAAAAATTACAACCATTGAAGATCAGAAAATTGAACTTATAAAGCTGCGTATCAGAAATAAATTTTATGATAAAGATGATGTTTTTGATAAACTGGTTCATGAACTGTTGAATAAAGAACTAAAAAAAAACTTTTAAATTTCCTACCTGCTAATCTAATTTTAATATTTCACGCCCTTTTTTTGTAGTATATTCCCTTCATATTTGTTCGGATAAATGTGTTTTTTCCGGCTAACAATCTTGTTTTTAAATATTTATGAACAATTAAAAAGAATTTGACAGCGGTCACTTTTAGTTTATAAATTAAACTTTAAAAATTAGGCATATTAAATTATTTAGAGGGGAGGTAATTTAAGATAATTTTTTTTCAATGATATTTAATCCTAAAACAACCTAACTAACCCAACTAAATTTTCACAATACAATAGGAGGTTTGTGTGAATACTCGAATTTTTACAATATTTATCGTTGCCCTTATGGCAGGGGTATCAATTGCAGGCACCATAAAAGGTAAAGTCACCGGCGCCTCGGATGATGCTGCCCTGGTAGGTGCAAATGTTTATCTTGCCGGTACAACTATTGGCGCCGCTACGGATGAAAACGGTATGTACCAGATCGAAGCCGAAGACGGTACCTACACGATTGTCTGTGATTATGTTGGCTATGCCCAACAAAAAGTTAAAATCACCCTGGATGGTGATGTCGAGCAGAATTTTCAACTCGTTGAATATCTGTTCTCGAAGACTATCAATGTAATTGCCGATCGTGCCAAGGAACGTGAAACACCGGTGGCTTTTACAAATGTTGCAAAAACCAAGATTCAAAATGAACTCGGTTCCCGGGATATCCCGTTGGTATTAAATACAACACCCAGTGTTTATGCTACCCAACAGGGTGGTGGCGCCGGTGACGCCCGTATAAATATTCGTGGTTTTAATCAACGAAACGTGGCCATCATGATAAATGGCGTTCCTGTAAATGATATGGAAAACGGTTGGGTATATTGGTCCAACTGGGACGGCGTTGGCGACGCAACATCTTCCATCCAGATGCAACGTGGTTTGAGCGCTGTAAACCTGGCCGTTGCTTCGATTGGCGGTACAATGAACATCCTGACCGACCCGACCAGCTTAACGGCCGGCGTCAATTTCAAACAAGAATTCGGTAGCGGATCTTTTCTGAAATCCACTTTGGTTGCAAACTCCGGTATGATCGATGATAAGTTTGCCGTAAGCGCGCTTGTCGTTCGTAAAACAGGTACCGGCGTTATCGATAAAACCTGGACCGACGCCTATGCGTATTATGTTGGCGCCAGCTATAACATCAACGATGACAACCGGATTGAACTTTATGCGGTTGGCGCCCCTCAGCGTCATGGACAAAATTTGTACAAACAAAATATCGCCGCGTATGATAGCTCTTATGCAAAAGGCTTAAGCGATTACGATCCAGCGGCAATTAGTGCTTTCAAACAAGCTTCAGCCGGACATTTATATAACGAAAACTGGGGCAAAGTAAGTTCGTCCTATAAAGGCAAACAATTTGCAAATGGTTCAACCTTTGATCGCTATGACCCCAATTTTTTAAGCGAGCGTGAAAATTATTATCATAAACCGCAGATAAACCTGAACTGGTATTCAAATTTTAATGAAAACATGGCCTTGACTTCAGTCCTGTATTATTCAGGTGGTGTCGGTGGCGGTTCCGGTACTTTGGGCAGCCTGAAATGGAACTATCATGTTGGTATTCCAAGCCCATCTCGTTTTGTTGCCTGGGATGCTACGATAGCAAACAATGAAGCAAGTACCACTGGTTCCAAAGGTATTTTGCGCAATAGTGTAAATAATCAATACACCGTTGGTTTAATTTCCAAATTGAACTGGAAAGTAAATGATAACTTAAAAACAACCATTGGCGTTGACTGGCGTACTGCGCAGATCGAACACTATCGTGAAGTACGTGATCTGTTAGGCGGTACTTATTATATCGATAAAAGCAATGCATTTGATGTAACTGCTGACCAGCAACAAAAAGGTCTTGGTGACAAAGTTGCCTATTTTAATACCAATACCGTGGACTGGCTTGGTGGTTTCGCCCAGGCGGAATATACGCTGGATCAATGGACCGCTTATGGTACCGCCGGTTATACAACCGTTAAATATGGCTTTACCGATCATTTTAAAGATAACGGCAACGGTAGCGAAATAAAATTAAAATCAGACAACATTGGCGGATATCAGATAAAAGGTGGCGCCATGTACCGTTTAGACAGTGATTTTGAAGTTTATGGCAACGCCGGATATGTTGAAAAAGTGCCGATCTTTGACGCGGTTATTGATGACCGTAACAGCGTATTTGCCAACAATCCGCTTAATGAGAAATTCACTTCCTTCGAGGCCGGCTTCAACGGACGCGCGCTTGATGGTCAATTGACCTTTAAAACCAGCGTTTATTATACAAACTGGACCGATCGTGCGCTTCCAAGATCAGTCGAAACAAGTCCTGGTGTTTTTGATATCCTTTTCCTGACCGGCGTTAATCAAAACCATAGCGGTTTTGAATTTGAAGCCGCCTATCAGCCGATGGATATGTTCCGTTTAGACCTCGCCGGTTCGGTTGGCAACTGGAAACTGACCGATGACGCCAATGGAAGTTTCCGTGCGCTGGATAGCGGAACCTTGGTCACCAAGACGTATTCCGTTGCCGTTAAGGACCTTAAAATTGGCGACGCCCCGCAAACACAGCTTGCCCTGGCCGGTTCGGTTTTTCCGATGAAAGGTATGCGCGCCCAGCTTGTATATAAATATTTTGCAAACTATTATGCCGATTGGGACCCAACCAGCCGCCTCGTCTTGGATGGTGGAACAGCGGATCGTGTTCAAAGCTGGAAGGTACCAAACTACGGTTTATTAGATCTGCATGCATCCTATGCTTTACCACTTGATTTGAACGGTGTAAATATTAAACTTTTTGCCCATGTATTTAACCTACTCGATGAAGTGTATATCCAGGATGCGACGGACAATAGCCGTTATAACGCTTTCAGTAATACGCACAAGGCCTCCGATGCTGAAGTATTCTTTGGTCTGCCGAGAACGGTTAACTTTGGTCTATCTTTAACTTACTAAGTTTTATCAAACTCTAAATAGAAAAGGGGCGCTTTATTCGCCCCTTTTTTTTATACATGAAATTACTCACACAAAATATATCCAAAAAATTTAATGGCCGCACCGTCCTCAGGAATTTAAATGTCTCGGTGGAAAAAGGTCAAAGTCTTGCAATAACCGGACCAAACGGTTCAGGAAAAACAACCTTTATGCGTATCCTTTGTGGTCTTATACAAGCAGATCGCGGCAAGGTGACCTACCGGGTGAATGATGCAATTCTGCCATTGGAAAAAAGAAACGAACATATTGGCCTTGTGGGGCCATATATTCAACTGTATCAGGAATTGACGGCGTTTGAAAACCTGGAGTTTGTTGCCCGCTTAAAAAGTATTGACGCCTA
The DNA here is from genome assembly GCA_964456445.1 of uncultured Calditrichaceae bacterium. Lineage (GTDB taxonomy): Bacteria > Calditrichota > Calditrichia > Calditrichales > J004 > CAYWBI01. The sequence goes on along the minus strand of CAYWBI010000002.1, from coordinate 79,041 downwards.
TCAGGATAAAATTTTCAGCCTGATGGCCATGCTGGGTTTAAAGGGCAGAGAACATGATCAGGCAAAAACTTATTCTTCCGGGATGAAACAACGGTTAAAATATGCATTTGCACTGATGGCCAAACCATCCTTTTTGTTTATAGATGAACCGACGTCCAATTTGGATGAGACCGGTATCGAAACCGTCTATGAAATAATGCGTGGTCAAAAACAAAACGGTATTCTTGTATTTGCTACAAACGACGCAATTGATTTAAAGTTAGCTGATGAGGTATATACGATAAATGCATAGAATTTTCACTGTTTTTCGCAAGGACCTCAAACAAGAATTACGTTCCAGGGCCGCAATAAATTCAATCCTGCTTTTTGCCGTGATAACCTTAACGGCCGTTTCATTTTCGATTGGCAATTTTGCACTGAACGAGGATATACTGGCGGCTTTGCTGTGGATCATTATATTATTTTCCGGGTTATCCGGTTTTTCCCATGTTTTTTTAAAAGAAGAAGAAGCACAGACCGCCGATACCCTTAAACTTGTTACCCAACCCAATGATATCTTATTGGGAAAACTTCTTTTTAATACCTTATTGCTGGTTGTGCTGCTGATTATTATTGTTCCCCTATTTGTTGGCGTTTTCAATTTTAACGTTCAAAATGTGGGATTATTTGTGCTTACCACATTTCTTGGCGCAATTGGCATGGCCGCCGGTGGAACCATCGTGGCCGCGCTTATAGCAAAAGCTTCCGGGCGCGGGGCTTTGTTCAGCGTTTTGGCATTTCCTATTTTGCTGCCCGTGATTGTCCTTGGCATAAGCGCTACGCGGGTTGCATTTAAACAAGCGGACGCTAATTTAATCATCCCGGAAATCCAAACCCTTATTGCCTACTGCGTTATCGTGATAACCGCATCGGTACTTCTTTTTGAACATATCTGGAATGATTGAGTAATAGCTCATATCTTTTAGCTGGAACAATCCGGAGACAACGATATCGGATTTCTTATTCAATCAAAAACCGGTACTTCATGTTCATAAAACGAAATCAAATTAATATTCATCTTTCAGTTATTTGAAGTGGGAAAGTTGGATTAGGATAATAAAACCGGCGGGAAATTTTATATTATTGATCAGGAAGCGATAGCCTGGAACGGGAAATGAATGGATATATTTCTAATATATTTCTTCAGCAGTCTTGCAGGTTTGTATCTCTATTTTAGAACATTCGGGTCCGCTTTGTTTATTGCATGGCGAATTGGTTTAAGTATTTGAATGTTTTGAACATTAGATAACTTTGTTAATCTAAAGATTTGGTCAAATTGATTTATAGCTGTAAATTACGACATTAATTTAATACTAAATATTGGATAATAAATGAACAAGAAAACCCTTAACCTTATTTGGCAATTTGCCATCTTTGTTTCTTTAACATTGGTCATTATTGGCGCTTATTTTTATGCACCCCTGGCCAAAGGCTTAAAAGAATTTACACGGGTATTATATTTCCATGTACCATCGGCCTGGGTTACAGTGGTCGCGTTTTTAGTTGGGGCTTATTATAGTGTGCGTTATTTAAAAGACCGTAAACTGATATATGATTCTTATGCAGAGGCTGCTAACCAATTAGGAATTGCATTTTGCATTATAACCACAATTACCGGGGCCATGTGGGCAAAAGCAAGTTGGGGCGCGTATTGGAACTGGGACCCCCGGGAGACGTCCATCTTTATTTTATTGCTGATATATGGCGCTTATTTCTCGCTTCGTTCTGCGGTAGATCAGGATGAAACAAGGGCCCGTCTTTCCGCGGTTTATGATATACTTGCCTTTATCACGGTGCCATTCTTTATTTTTATCGTACCGCGTATTTATGAATCGCTTCATCCGGACCCGATCATAAACAGTGATGCCAAAATGCACATGGATGGAAAAATGTTGCTTGTGTTTTTAACATCGCTTACCACCTTTACCATTATTTTCTTCTGGATGCTGTCCATGAAGAAAAATCTGATTCACATTAAAAATAAACTTGAATTACTGGGGGAACACAATGCCTGATATTTATATAGTGGTATTAATTAATTTAATTGTCTGGCTGGGAATATTTAGCTACCTGTTTTCGCTTAATACCCAAATAAACCACCTAAAACGTAAATTAGACAATTTTGAGTCTATTAAAGAAAGTGGGTTGAAAAATGAAAATTAAATATATTATTGGGGCGATCGTCATTATTGCGTTTGGTATATACGGGTTTAACTCGTTTAAATCATCCATTACCCCTTATGTTTCGATTGACGAGGCCATAGCGAGCGGGGCAACCGTTCAGGTTAAAGGTATCCGTGGTACAAGCGGTAATTTTGATGTAGAAGCAAATGTCTTCAAATTTACCCTTGAAGATGAAAAGGGCAAAAAGATAAATGTTGTTTATGACGGCGCGAAGCCGGGGAATTTCGATCAGGCAAAGGAAATCGTTTGCATCGGCAAATATAAGGACGGTACTTTTCATGCAAAAAATATTCTTGTGAAATGCCCGTCCAAATACCAGGCGATGGAGGCAAAGGCATGATCTTTGGAATCGCGCTTACCGCATTCACTTTTGTCGCCCTGATTGTCACTATAACGGCATACTATCTTTATTATCTGCGAAAAGAAGACAGTATGTTAAAAATTGCCCGAGGGGGGTTTTACGCGTCGGTGATCCTTATCGGCGCCCAGGCTGTATTATTGATGTATGGCATCCTAACCCATCATTATGAATGGATATATGTTTTTTCATATTCATCCAATAGTCTTTCACTTTACTATTTAGTCTCTACTTTTTGGGCCGGGCAGGAAGGCACCTTTACGCTATGGCTTGTCTATGGTTCTATTTATGGCTTGATTATCTTAAGACATCGCAAGGAAGATGAAGCTCTGGTCATGAGCTTTATGGCGCTGGTGATGGCTTTTATTGTGTTGATTTTAATCAAGCAAAACCCATTTTCCTATGTTTGGCAGGTAAATCCCGCGGGATTTCCGCAAGGGTTTATACCGCCGGACGGCAATGGTTTAAATCCATTGCTACAGGACCCCTGGATGGTGATTCATCCGCCAATTTTATTTGCGGGTTATTCTTCAACAATGATATTGTTTTCCTTTGCCATGGCGGCCCTTGTACGCAGGAATTATGATACCTGGATCCGCAGTGTTTATCCCTTTGCGCTTTTTGTGGGCTTAAGTCTTGGAACAGGATTGATCCTGGGTGGTTATTGGGCATATACAACCCTGGGCTGGGGCGGTTTCTGGGGTTGGGATCCGGTCGAGAACAGTTCACTCGTTCCCTGGCTCATTAGTTTGGCGCTTATCCATGGCCTGGTCATCCAGCGCAGGCAGAACGGTATGAAACGTTTAAATATATTTTTGGCTATTTCTACTTTTGTCCTGGTGTTATACGGCACTTTTCTGACCCGAAGTGGCGTTTTGACGGATTTTTCGGTTCATTCATTTTCCGAGTCCGAAATATCTGCGTATTTGCTGGCTTTTGTCTTTCTGTTTCTTGGAATTGGTTTCATAACATATTTGTATCGTATGAAGGAGTTTAAAGGCGAAAAGCTAAGTACGGGGTTTTATACCCGTGAACTGTTTATGTCCTTTGGCATGATGCTTCTTATTCTTCTTGCCGTTTTCACCCTGATCGGTACATCCTGGCCTATTCTCTCCGGTATATTTGCGGACAAAGCGGCCAATATCGATCCGGACGCATATAATGAAATCGGGACGCCGCTGGCAATTTTGTTAGGCTTTTTAATTGCAATGGCGCCGGTTTTAAGCTGGAAAAGAAGCAATGCGCAAAAACTAAAAAGTATCCTTATCCATCTGTTTTTAAGCATACTTGCCGCTATTGCATATTTCTTCGCGGGGGTAAAAGACTTTTTGCCTCTCGCTGTTATGTTTGCCGCAACGCTTGTTTTATTGGTGAATGGTGAAATTGTCTATTCAATGATCCGAAAAAAAACTTATGCCTTCGGCGGATTTCTCGCGCATGTAGGTATCGGCTTGATGCTTATGGGAATCATTACATCTTCGGTTTATAATCAATCCCATAAACTGACATTGCCTCTTGGTGAAAATGTAAATGTGTTTGGTTATAACATACAATATCAAGGGAAAATCCCTGCAAAGAATGGCAAGGACCGCGTAAAACTTCTGATCAATGATAATCAGGTAACCTTTGCAAAATTTTATTGGAGTGAATATAGCCGCGCGTATATGGTGGCACCATCGGTCGTAAACCATTTTGCACAGGATTTATATATTTCACCGATACAAATTATGAAGGATATGAATACTTCCCAGGGTGAAACAATCAATATTAAAAAGCATGAAACGGTTGAAAAGGATGGCTTGACTTTCACCTTTACCGGCTATAAAATGAACACCCATGAGATGAATTCATCTGATATGACGATTTTTGCTTTGATCGATGTTAAAGACAAAGATGGCAAATTGCTTGGTCAGATTAAACCGGGGTTAAAAATCGTCAATAAGAAAACATCTTATCTCGATGCGGCTATTCCGGGGTCTGTACGGACGCTGGCTATTGAAGGAGTTTCGGTTGAAAATCAACTATTAAAATTACGGCTTTCTCCCGATCCCAACAATAAGCAGAAAACTGACAATCCAGAAATGCTGGCAGCGGAGATATCCATCAAACCGTTTATCAATCTTTTATGGATTGGTACCATTTTGATGATCATCGGTTTTTTGATTACCATTTATAATCGTACACATAATCAAAAGTTGTAAAAACACTGAATATGCATAAAAGGCTTTTATTGGCTCTTTTGGGGTGAAATTTTGATTTTGCTTAAAATTAGCGGATAAAAGCCTTTTTTATTTTTCAGAGATTACTTTTCTTGAAACAAAATCCGCAAACAGGTATATTACTTAATTCATTTATTTCAGAACAATGCCAAGATTAAAGTTTACCATTGAATATGATGGAAGCGCCTATTGTGGCTGGCAAGAGCAATTAAACGGCCCAACGGTTCAGGGAGAACTACAGAAAGCCCTGCGGGTAGTTTTTAAAAAGGATATTAAGATTATTGGTTCCGGGAGGACCGATGCCGGGGTTCATGCGCGTAATCAGATTGCACATGGCGATTTCCCTGAACATGATCTCTTTAAATTGCAAAAATCACTAAATGGGATTTTAAAGAGAGATATTGTTATAAAAAAAATCGAAACGGCGGATCCGGGTTTTCATGCCCGGTTTGACGCCATTGAAAGGGAATACAAGTTTTATGTCTCCCGCAAGCCCACGGCTTTGAACCGAACAATAAGCTGGTCTTTCTTGTATCCGTTGAACATTACCCTTATGCAGACCGCTGCGGACCGCTTAAAGCACTGTCAGGACTTTAAATCGTTTTGCAAGGCGCATAGCGGGAATAAAACCTATAGATGCAAAATAAGAAAAAGCCATTGGAAGCTTAAAAACGACCAACTGATTTACACCGTAGCGGCGGATCGTTTTTTATATGGCATGGTGCGTGCGCTTGTGGGTACGATGTTAGCGATTGGCCAGGGTAAAACGCCACTTAAACAATTAGATGAAATTATAAATTCACGCAATAGGGCAAATATCCCATATACCGTTCCCGGCAAGGGGTTGGTCCTGGAAAAAGTCACTTATTAAATAATTTGGAGAAATAATGAAGTTTTTTATTGATACTGCCAATATTGAGCAGATAAAGGAAGCCGCCAGTATCGGCGTCCTTGATGGCGTTACAACCAATCCAACTTTAATTGCCAGGGAAAAAGGCGATCCTATCGATATTTACAAACAAATATGTGATATCGTCGATGGCCCTGTAAATGCCGAGGTGCTGTCTTTGGAAACCGAGGGGATGTTGTCCGAAGGCCGTAAGCTTGCCAGGTTACATGATAACATCGTTGTTAAAATACCGATGACAAAGGAGGGTTTAAAGGCGGTAAAGGTTTTTGCATCCGAAGGTATCCGCACCAATGTTACTTTGGTCTTTTCGCCCTTACAGGCCTTGTTCGCCGCAAAAGCGGGCGCTAGTTTTATAAGCCCCTTTGTTGGCCGACTGGATGATATTTCTACCGGTGGAATGGACATGGTTGCCCAGATTGCCCAGATTTTTGGCAACTATGCCATAGAAACAGAAATTTTGGTTGCCAGTATCCGTCATCCGATGCATGTGGTCGAAGCTGCAATGATGGGCGCCGATATCGCCACCATTCCCTTTAAGGTTATTGAACAAATGTTAAAGCATCCTTTGACGGATAAAGGTATTGCTTCCTTTTTAGCCGATTATAACAAGGTATATGGCGACAAGAAGTAAAGGGGCCCCGTGCGAACTTTTTTGATCATAGTTTTAGTTTTGGCCGCCGGTTATTTTTTGAGGGACCGTTTGTTCCCATCTTCTGAACCGCTGCCGGAAGGTATATCCAGGGAAGCGACGGTTGTTGCCACATCCATTCAGGACAGCTCGGTAACATCCATCAGCTCCATGCGCAGAAATGGCATTACCCGGGCGGTTAAAAAGGTGAGCCCCGCCGTGGTGTCTGTTAATGTAACCAAGATAGAAGAACACGTGCAGCGTAGCCCTTACTATGGCGATCCGTTTATACAGCGTTTCTTCCCGGAAATTTACCGTGACAGACGCTACCGGGAGCGTATTCAATCCATTGGTTCGGGATTTATTATTTCCTCTGATGGATATATCGTAACAAATGATCACGTAGCCGGTCATGGCGTGGACATCACGGTCAACACGCCGGATGGCAAAGAATATAAAGCACGTTTAATCGGCAGTGATCCCATTTCTGATATCGCGTTGTTAAAAATTGATGTGCATGATTTTCCATCGGCGGCATTGGATAATTCCGATGGATTGATAATCGGTGAATGGGCCATCGCCATTGGTAACCCTTTCGGGCTGTTTAACCGCAACCAACCTACGGTTACAGTAGGTGTAATCAGTGCTGTTAACCGGGATTTTGGCCGGGTTGAAGGTGGAAGGATTTATCAGGACATGATCCAAACCGATGCGGCCATCAATAAGGGAAACAGTGGTGGCCCTCTATGCAATGCCGCCGGTGAGGTCATTGGTATGAACACCTTTATTTTTACCGGGGACAATAGCTCATCCGGCTCGGTTGGGATTGGTTTTGCCATCCCCATATCACGGATAAAAAAAATTGTTGCCGGTCTAAAAAACAATACCATCGATCGTGACTTTTGGATTGGTTTGTCTTATATGCCGTTGAACAAGTATCTGGCCAGACAGATGTCCTATAATAAAACTCAGGGCATCTACATTGCGCGGATCATTAAAAACAGCCCGGCCGAAAAGGCGGGTTTACATTTGGGCGATATATTATTGGAAATCAATCATCAACCCGTTGTGGATGACGATAGCGTTGATAAAGCCATGGGGTCGGAGTATTTGAAAGTGGGCGACCGGCTGCCGGTTAAAGTTTGGCGAGAAGGTAAATTTAAGGATTTGACCCTGATACTGGAAAAGAGAAAAACATAGTGATTGATAGATATTCCCTCCCGGAAATAAAAAAGATATGGACGAATGAAGAACGTTTCTCCATTTGGTTGGATATTGAGCTTGCCGCCTGTGAAGCTCAAAATAAATTGAATGTGATCAGTGATGCCGCATTAAAAAATATCACATCAAAAGCCGCATTTGATACAGGGCGTATCTTGGAAATTGAGGCCGAAGTAAAGCATGACGTGATTGCCTTTCTGACCAATGTGGCCGAATATGTCGGGCCGGACGCCCGCTTTATTCATTATGGGCTTACCTCATCTGATGTGCTGGATACAGCGCTTGCGGTCCAAATGGTACGCGCCGGGGAAAAAATAAAAGATGTCCTTGAAAATTTAAAAGATATCCTGGCTAAACGGGCGCTTGAATTCAAGGATACGGTCACCATTGGGCGTACACATGGCATTCATGCCGAGCCAACCACTTTCGGTCTCAAGCTTGCGGTGTGGTACGATGAACTTGGCCGTCAAATGGTACGTTTAGAACAAGCCATTGATTCCGTGTGTGTGGGGCAAATTTCCGGGGCCGTAGGTACATATGATCATCTTGATCCGGCGGTAGAGGCCTATGTCTGCAATAAACTCGGACTGAAGGCAGCCAATATTTCAACGCAAATATTGCAACGGGACCGTCATGCGCATTATATGTCAACCCTGGCATTGATCGGCGGAACCATAGAGAAAATGGCCATCGAAATCCGGCATCTGCAGCGAACCGAAGTACTCGAAGCGGAAGAGGGTTTTTCGAAGGGGCAAAAAGGCTCATCGGCCATGCCTCATAAAAAAAACCCCATCATTTGTGAACGTCTTAGCGGAATGGCGCGCTTGTTACGCTCCAATGCCCATGCTGCCATGGAAAACATGGCCTTGTGGCATGAACGAGATATCTCTCATTCATCGGTGGAACGCATCATTATCCCGGATAGCACAATGTTGCTTTATTACATGCTGGTCAAAGCAAACGAACTTATAAAAAATCTTGTGGTGTATCCAAAAAACATGATCGCCAATCTAAACAAAACAAACGGGCTGTATAGCTCGCAAGTAATTTTATTGGCGCTCACTCAAAAAGGCTTGTCCCGTGAAAAGGCCTATCGTCTGGTGCAACGAAATGCCATGCGCGTGTGGGAAACCCGGGAACGCTTCGTCGAGGTATTGAAACAAGACAAGGACATTGTAGATCAGTTGGGTATGGATGAGATTGATTCTCTTTGTGATTTACATAAACGTTTGGGAAAGGTAGATGTTATATTTAAAAAAGTTGGGTTGCTCTAACTTTTTTACATCTTACCATCAGTTTTGTGAATGGTCCGAAGCTTAGATGAAAATGGGTAAACTAAAGCTCTAATTAAAAATAAAAACTATTATTTCTGGAGAAAAATGATAAACAAAGAAGGCTGGCCGGTAATCGCTGTAACAAGTGTCATTTTAATCTTCTTCGCTGTCCTTGGTTATTTTTACGATTTTATCCTGTGGGATGCATTGACGGTTATTTCACTTATTGTTTTGATTTTTCACTTTTTCTTTTTTCGTGACCCCGACCGGAACACACCATCAGGCGAGGGATTAATCATCTCTCCGGCCGACGGCCATGTAATCAGAATTGACGAGGTTGTTGAGACGACCTATTTTAAAACACATGTGAGACGGGTATCGATTTTTCTGTCGATTTTTGATGTACATGTAAACCGTATGCCTGTTTCCGGTAAAGTGGATTTTGTCGATTATAAAAAGGGAAAATTCCTCGCGGCATTTGCCGATGAGGCCTCGGTTGTAAATGAAATGTCCATTGTTGGCGTGGATACCGGCAAAGGGAAAATCTTGTTTAAACAGATAGCCGGGCTTATTGCCCGTCGTATCATTTATAATGTAAAGGAAGGGGATACTGCCGTTGCAGGAGAACGTTACGGTCTTATCCGTTATGGCTCCAGGGTTGATATGTTCTTTCCCTTGTCGGCCAAGGTTAAGGTTGAATTAAAACAAGCTGTGCGTTGCGGCAGCACTATCATAGGAGAGTTTTAGTGATTAGGTTATCACGCTCTATTGTCCCCAATTTTTTTACCGTGGGTAATATGCTCAGCGGGTTTATGGCTATTATATTTGCCGTACAGAATAATGATTTTGTTCTGGCTTCATGGATGATCTTGCTGGCCGGTTTTCTTGACGCTATTGATGGCAAGGTGGCACGAATCACAAATTCTTCAAGCAAGTTCGGTGTTGAATATGATTCACTTGCCGATGTTGTCTCTTTTGGGGTGGCGCCTTCAATGATCATCTATGAATATTTTCTGCATTCCTGGTCAATGGTCGGCATGCTGATCAGCTTTTTCCCCTTACTCTTCGGCAGTATCCGCCTGGCCCGGTTTAATGTACAGGTGACCGGTTATACCAAAACCCACTTTAATGGTTTGCCCATACCGGGTGCGGCCATTGCCATTGCAAGTTACATCTTATTTATGGCCTATTTCTTTGATGGATTGGTTTTGCCCCGTTTTGTTTTGGCCCTTGTTTTTGTGGTATCCATATTGATGGTTAGTAACGTTCGATATGAGGTCATCACCAATTTTTCGGTAAAAGGGAGCGGCGGAAAACAAAAGTTGATTTTAACCGTTTTGGTTGTATTGGGTTTAGTTGTGATAATTTATCCGCAGGCCTTACTTTTTCCGCTCATGGTCGTTTATATTATTTGGGGCATAGTCAATACTGCCATGATTAAAACCACATCACATTACCCCTACAAAAGGCGAAGAAAAAAAGTGAAAAGGGATAGGGATGATCATACAACGCTGGCGGACTCAAACGAGCAATAAAGAACTAAAATATTTATGTGACGTTAAAATATAAATTTCTAAAAAGCAGGTGTATTATGTTTGGTATTGGAACAACCGAATTATTGGTCATATTATTTATCATCCTTTTGGTCTTTGGTTCAAAAAAATTACCCGAACTGGCCCGTGGCCTTGGAAAGGGTATCAATGAATTTAAGCGTGCAACTCAGGAAATTCAGAGCGAACTGGATTTAACGGATAACCTGAATGCCCAGCCAAAAACAAAAACGGAAAAAAAGGATGGCGCTAATCCTGAGAATACAGAAGCTAAAAGCGAATGAGTGGGACCGGCACCCCGACTCCAGGGGAGAATGAAATTGCACCAGTTTCCGTGGAAACACATTTCCGGGATTTGACGGAACGGATATCCGCCCGGTCTGATTTAAACGCTTTTGTTCATCTGATGACCGGTGAAGGGGTAAACGCCGCGCGTGATATCGATCAGCGTCTGGATGAAGGCAAACCGGTGGGGGCTTTGGCAGGCAAGGTATTTGCCATTAAAGATAATATAAATATAAAGGGCCGCCCAAGCAGCTGTGCAAGCAAAATTTTACAGCCCTTTGTTTCACCCTATGATGCAACGGTTATCAAAAGGCTGCGTAATGCGGATGCCCTTTTTATCGGCAAGACAAACATGGATGAGTTTGCCATGGGCTCATCCAATGAAAACTCCGCCTTTGGGCCCGTGCTGAACCCATGGGATAGAGAAAAAGTCCCTGGTGGTTCCAGTGGTGGTTCCGCAGTGTCGGTTGCATCTGGCTGTGCCGATGTAGCCCTTGGAAGCGATACCGGAGGCTCTGTTAGACAACCGGCTTCCTTTACCGGTGTTTATGGCTTAAAGCCGACCTATGGCCGGATATCACGCTATGGGCTGATCGCCTTCGGCTCATCACTCGATCAAATTGGTATTCTTGCAAACAGCCCCCTGGATATTGCCCAAACCCTAAATGTTATCGCCGGCAATGATCCGGCGGATTCCACATCTGCTACGAACCCGGTACCCGATTATACCCGTATTTTGAACGATGAAATAAAAGGAATTAAAATTGGTATCCCCGGGAATTATTTTGGGGCAGGTTTGGACCCGGTTATCAAAACACGGATCATGGAGCTTGTAAACGGACTGGAAAAAGCAGGCGCTGAAGTTGTAGATGTTTCACTGCCCATGACGGATTATGCCATTGCAATGTATTACATCATTGCCACCGCGGAAGCATCGTCCAACCTGGCCCGTTTTGATGGTGTACGTTTTGGCATGAGGGAAAAAGAAGCTAAAACGTTAAACGATATGTATGGTCAAACACGCAGCGCCGGATTTGGCGAAGAAGTACAGCGAAGGATCATCCTGGGCACTTATGTGCTTTCCGCCGGTTATTATGACGCCTACTATAAAAAGGCGCTGCAGGTAAGACGATTGCTAAAACAAAACTTTGAACAGGCTTATAAAAAATGCGATGTTATTCTCTCGCCAACTACGCCGTCCACGGCATTTAAACTCAATGAGAAAAAATCGGACCCGCTTGCCATGTACCTTTCGGATGTTTATACGGTGTCTGCAAATTTAACCGGGAATTGCGCCATCAGTGTACCGGTTGGAACGGATAATGATGGAATGCCGATCGGTGCGCAGCTACAGGCCAACGACTTTGAAGAAGACCTTCTTTTAAAACTAAGTCAGTTTATTCATAATAATATTCATTTTTAAACCGGAACATCATGGAATACGAAGTGGTAATAGGGTTGGAAGTCCATGCCCAGTTATCTACAAATACAAAAATATTTTGCGGGTGCAGCACTCAGTTTGGGAATGAGGCCAATAGTCAGGTTTGTCCGGTTTGTCTTGGACTGCCCGGCAGTCTTCCGGTTCTTAATAAAAAGGTTGTGGACTATGCCATACGCATGGGACTGGCCACCAATTGCCAAATAAACCGGACAAATATTTTTGCCCGTAAAAACTATTTTTATGCAGACCTGCCAAAAGGGTATCAAATATCTCAGTTTGAATTGCCGATCTGTGAACATGGCAGTATTGAAATCAAGACCGGTGATACGGATGCCCGCACGATCGGTATTACCCGGATTCATATGGAAGAAGACGCCGGGAAATCAATCCATGAAGAGAGCTTTGTGGGTAAAAACGAAACCCTGATCGATCTAAATCGCTGTGGTGTTCCGCTTATTGAGATTGTAAGCGAACCCGATCTGCGTTCACCCCGGGAGGCTGCGAGCTATCTTGGTAAAATTCGTCAACTTGTCCGCTATCTTGGGATTTGCGATGGCAACATGGAAGAAGGCAGCCTGCGCTGTGACGCCAATATCAGCTTGCGCCCTATTGGCCAGGAAACACTTGGCACCAAGGCTGAGCTGAAAAACATGAATTCCATCCGCAATGTCGAACGGGCCTTGACTTTTGAAATCAATCGTCAGAAAGATTTGCTTGAAAATGGTGAGTTGGTTGTGCAGCAAACCTTGTTGTGGGACCCGGTAAAAAATATTGCCAAACCGATGCGCGGCAAAGAAGATTCACATGATTACAGGTACTTTCCGGACCCTGATCTGGTTCCTGTAATGATTGATTTGCCCTGGTTGCAGACTATAAAAGAAAATTTGCCGGAATTGCCGGATGATCGGCGTGCCCGTTTTGAATCTCAATACAAATTACCTGCCTATGACGCGGAAGTGCTTACGGGAAATCGTGAAACGGCCGATTATTTTGAACAGGTAGCTGAAAGCATTTCCAACTATAAATTAATAAGCAACTGGGTAATGGGCGAGGTTCTTCGTTTTTCAAAGGAACAAAAAACGGCCATTAACAATATCGCGGTTACACCCGTCCGGCTTATTGATTTATTGAAGGCCATAATCGCCGGAACCATAAGCGGCAGCGCCGCTAAAACAGTGTTTGAGATAATGCAGCACAACCCCGCGTCTGTCCGGCAGATCATCGAAGAAGAAGGTCTGGCGCAGGTATCGGATACCGGTGAGCTTGAAGGCTGGATCGATCAGGTTTTGGCCGGGAACCCCAAAGAGGTGCAGTTATACCGTCAGGGAAAAACCAAGCTGATCGGATTTTTTGTCGGTGGCATCATGCGTCTATCGCATGGCAAAGCCGACCCGCGTAAGGTAAACGCCCTGCTCATGGAAAAATTAAAAAACCTGGGCACGGACTAAGTCTCCGGGAAGAAATCATCCAGGTGCATAATGTCGGACTGAGGCACCAGGTATCTTGATAGGGGCCTGCCAAGTACGCTCAAAGGAAAACCGTTCCGCCGACTGCCCAGGATTTTCTTGGTTTCCAACTTCCCGCAATAAGGACCCAATAATTTCTGTGTGTGAAATTGATGGCGCGGGTTTTCCAGCATGAGCTCCGGCACCCATTTTAAGGATTCTAATTCTACATTCTCTTCAATGCTCATCACTGCCGTGGAAGGGCAAGCCCCGTTAAAACACCCACCCGCATACACCGATTTTCCTTCCAGTAACCCGATTTTTCCATATTCAATCTTGTTGGCCGGGAAACCATAATCAAACAGGCTGAAGATTGACAGGTCGATTAAGCCCTTTTCCGTTAGATAGCTATCGATAAAAGGATAATGATATAAGGTGGAAAAAGATGCCACGGAATAGCCCCGTTTCTTGGCCTCTTGCAGCACACGGAGCGTGTTGTATTTATAGCGTGTTACGGCACGTTGACGCTCACGGCAAAGATCGGCGCTGCCTTCCCGGATTTTATGCATAAGACCGCATTGCAGATAGAAAGAATGTACGAGGACAATCACCTTGTCCTTTAGCGGCCGGGCATATTTTTGCATGTGGGCGTTAGCCCGCATCAGTAGTTCCGCCCCGGCAGCGGTTTGATAGGCGCTAACAGCCCGCCAGGCCTTTTGTGTTTTATTTAGTGAAGCGGGATCGGTTCTTTTCAATTGACTGATTCGCGCACGAATACCTTCCACCGACAGCATGTCATGGATAAACAGCTCCCATTTTCTAAAATCTTCGTGAACATAGGAGGACAGTCCCAGTTCCTTAGTGAGAAAGACGAATAAATCCTTATCAAAATGGATATACTTCTCTGAAGTCATCCAGCTGTATTTGTACAGTGTCGATTGCCACATTGCAGGCTCCTTGTTGAATTAGAAAGGTTAGGTAAAAACGAATTAATCAAAGATTGTGCCAATTCACTGTTCAACGAAATATTGCGAGAAAGGAGCGGATTTGTACTCGGAGACAGGGGATTTGCTCAACATTAAAAACAGATTGTTGATCTTTTTCATCATTCCTGTGATGGTATCCATCGCTTTGGCATTCCCACGTTTTACGGTACAGGCAATCCGCCCCGGCTAGTTTTCACCTATCATATACTTTTTTTACTTATATTTAAAAGTCACATTAAAAACAGCCATTGAAGGGCATTTTACCTTCTGTAAGTGTGATAAGCTGGATCCGAAATGTTAATTGTGGGTTTAAGCTTTTCAAGCTTGCCTGTTTACAAATTTATAGCTTAACCCGAGTGATTAAAACCTGCGGACTGCTCAACCCATGTACCCATACCTAAAAATAATCCGTCCTCTGAACACACTGATTGCCGCTTTGTCAGTATTCATTGCCGCCTTCCTCTCGGTTAATTATCATTTCTCGACACAGATCGCATTGGCTATGCTTGTCGTCGCTTTTGTCACCGCCGGCGCAAACGTGATCAATGATATTTTTGATTTTGATATCGATCGTATAAACCGTCCCTCACGCATCTTGCCCGCCGGTAGGATGACGGTAAACCGGGCCCGTCTCTATTATTATGTCCTGAACTCAACAGCCCTGGTGGTTGGCTTGTGGCTACCGCCGATGCTGGAGATTATTGCCGCCTTGGCCATTGTTGCACTCTATTTCTATAGTCGCTATTGGAAAAAAATGGTATTGATCGGAAATATGAGTGTTGCATTAATTTCAGCAATTACCTTCCTCTATGGCGCCTTGGCAGTGAATGATATCCGGGCAGGCTTATATCCTGCTATATTTGCCTTTTTCTTTCATTTTGGAAGGGAAGTTTTAAAAGATATGCAGGATGTAAACGGGGATGTGCAAAACGGGGCAATCACATTTGCCGGTAAATATGGTAACCGGCGCGCGCTAATCCTGATTAATGTGGTTTTTTTCCTTTTAATCTGCTTTTTATTTCTACCTTTCCTGCAAAATATCTATAATATTTATTATATTTATGTCGTTGTGCCGGGGGTAGCAGCAGTATTGATCGTTCTTGCTGTTTACTTATGGAACTTTCGCACTCCTGCCGCCCTGGGTCTGGCGAGTATGATATTAAAGACCGATATGTTAATTGGACTGATAGCTGTTTACGCGGGGGGGAAATTATGATAGTATCTTTAATCACCAACTTAGAGCATCTGGATGTTATCCTCGCCTCCGGCTCACCACGACGTTTTGAGCTATTACGCAATGTCGGGCTGACCTTCCGGGTTATGCCTTCTACAATTGATGAAAAAAGCATAGATCAAAAATCGCCTGAGTTATTCGTTGAAAAGGCCACACACTTAAAGGGGATGGAAATTGCCCATAAATTTCCCGATCACCTCGTTATTTCCGCGGATACGGTTGTTGCCATCGAAAATGAAATTCTTGGCAAACCCCATAATGAAACCGAGGCAATCAGAATGTTGCGACTTTTGTCCGGTCGGACGCACCATGTTTATACAGGCTTTGGTTTATTTTTGCTGAAATATAATAAAAATTTTGTATCAGTTGTCCGTACCGAGGTGACCATGCGTGATTTATCCGATGTGGAAATTGATGAATACGTAAATACCGGAGAACCGCTGGATAAGGCTGGTGCGTATGCCATACAGGGGCAGGGCGCCATGCTCATCAACTCAATTAACGGAAGTTATTCAAACGTTGTCGGATTCCCGCTGGCGCAGTTCTATATGGCCTTGAATCATTTTCTTGAGAATTTAGTACTTGTAGAGTAAGAATTAAAAAAATTGTAATGGTGTAAGCATTTAAAACGTCCGGATAAGGGCACGGCACGACAAAAACAAACAAACTCAAAATTCCCAAACAGGCGCTCAATGTCCAAAACTACTTCAATCCTTTTTGTAGATGATGATCCAAATATGCGGCGGATGGTTGAACTTTTTTTGAAAAATCAGGATGTTCTGCTAGAATGCGCAGGCAATGGCCGTGCCGCATTAAAATATACAGAAACACAAAATTTTGATTTAATTTTTACCGATGTCCAAATGCCAGAAATGGATGGACTTTCATTGCTCTCGGAATTAAAAAAAAGAAATGTCTCGACTCCTGTAGTAATTGTTTCCGCTTTTGGACAGGAGAGCGCATCCAGACAAGCCTTTGACCTCGGCGCCGGCGATGTGATCAATAAACCTTTTGACCGAAACACAATATTGAAAATAATAAGTAAACACCGGCCAAAATAGCTTTTATGCCTATTGAACAGAACGTGCTATGAACATGAACCGTAAATAACGGAAAAATAATTTTCGTTTATCAATAACTCTACCTAACTGAGCCGCTTGCCCATTTCCAGTTTTTTCACCAAATAGCGTATATTTGTTGTAGCAAATGTTTCTTTTAATTGTTCACGCACCGGCGTCCACTCTTCATGAAACGGACACGGGGCCTCGGTACCACAACCCGGCAGCCCGAGGATGCATTCGGTAAACATATCCTTGGTCTCCAATATTCTTACCACTTCATATACCGAAATTTCTTCGGGTTGTTTGACAAGGGCAACGCCACCCTTCGGTCCCCGGTAAGATATTAGTATAATTTGCCTTGGTCAGCTTTTGCAGGATTTTGGTTAAAAAATGAAAAGAAAGATTTATATCTTTTGCCAATTTATTTATTGGTATATACCCGCTCTCATCATGGGTGTTGTCTGCAATATAAATGAGCGCCCGGATTGCATAGATGGTCGTATTGGAAAGCATGAATCCTCTTATATCTTAAAAATTTAAATATGAATTTAAGCTTTATTCAATACTAAATTCAAAATTATTAATTTCCTTAAACTTTACGAGTAATAAATATCCCCGAATGTTGTTTTTTCTGTATGAAAAATTTCATAAATTCATCTGTTTACAATTTTTTGTCCAGGAGGGTAAATGTCGAAGATTGATCTGAAAAAATTAAAATTTTCCACATTGTGCGTCCATGGCTCCGGCGGATACGATCCGGCAACAGGCGCAGTGGGAAAACCGATTTATCAAACATCCACTTTTGCTTTTGATAGCGCCCGGGCCGGAGCGGAAATTTTCCTTGGTGAACGGGAAGGATATGTCTATACACGTATCAGCAATCCAACTCAAAATGCGTTTGAAAAAGAAATGGCCTTTCTTGAAAATGGTGAAGCCGCACTGGCGTTTAGTTCCGGGATGGCCGCAATTTCGAGTCTAATTTTATCGCTTTGTAAAAGTGGCGATAATTTTATTTCTTCGGATACACTTTATGGCGGTTCGCATCAACTTTTCACTGAAACACTGCCACGATTCAATATTCTGCCGAATGAGTTGGATGCCACACATTGTGAAAATGTCGAGAAAGCTATAAATTCAAAAACACGTTTAATTTACATAGAGACGCCCGCAAACCCGACGATGTCGATTATTGATATCCGGGCTTGCTCCAAAATTGCCCAAAAACACAAAATCCCCCTGGTGGTGGATAATACATTTGCCACCCCTTATTTTCAACGACCGCTTGAATTGGGAGCCGATATCGTTGTTCACTCTGCCACAAAATATATCGGCGGCCATGGGGACACCGTTGCAGGGGTAGCCATTGGCAAACAAGACTACATTGCCGATCTGCGTATGAGCATATTGCGCGACATGGGCGGGGTGATCAGTCCATTGAATGCCTGGCTTTTGGTCCGTGGTTTAAAAACCCTGGCCGTGCGTATGGAAAAACATCAGTTCAATGCCCTGCGTATCGCAAAATATCTGCAATTTCACCCGAAGGTTACCAAAGTCATGTACCCAGGATTAAAAACACATCCACAACATGAACTCGCCAAAAGTCAAATGAGCGGCTTTGGTGGGATGATCAGTTTCGAAGTAAAGGGTGGCCGTAAAGGCGGTGAAATACTGATGGATTCCGTTCAACTGATCACATTGGCGGTAAGTCTCGGTGATGTGGATTCGCTTATAGAGCATCCCGCGTCCATGACCCATTCCACGTATAAAAAAGAAGAACTTGAAGCGGTTGGGATCAGTGAAGGCCTGGTCCGTTTATCTGTTGGAATCGAGGATGTTTCAGATATTATTGATGACCTGTCCCAGGCTTTGGATAAAATAAAAGCATAGAAAGTTTTATATGAATTATGCCCCGCTGAACACACGATATGCATCGATGCCATACAACCGGGTAGGGCGAAGTGGTTTACATCTGCCGGCCATCTCCCTGGGGTTATGGCATAATTTTGGTTTTGTTGACCCCTTTAGTGTATCCCGGAAGATAATATTGCGTGCTTTTGATTTGGGGATCACCCATTTCGACCTGGCAAATAATTACGGGCCGCCCCCGGGATCAGCCGAAATTACCATGGGACGGCTGTTGAAGGATGAGTTGCGCCCCCATCGTGACGAGCTGATAATTTCCACAAAAGCCGGTTGGGACATGTGGCCTGGCCCATACGGTGACTTTGGTTCCCGTAAACATTTAATCGCCAGCCTGGATCAAAGCCTGAAACGTATGGGGCTTGAATATGTGGATATCTTTTATCATCATAGACCGGATACCATGACGCTGCTTTATGAAACCATGCAGGCACTGGATTATATCGTTCGAAGTGGCAAGGCCCTTTATGTGGGCGTATCGCAATACAATCCCGAACAGACCCGCCAGGCGGCGCAAATATTAAAAAAACTTGGTACCCCGTTTATTATCCACCAACCCAAGTACAACATGTTTACACGTTGGATAGAGCAGGGATTAACGGATGTGCTTGTAAAAGAGGGGCTTGGCGCCATTGTTTTTTCTCCGCTGGCACAAGGTTTGTTGACCAATAGATATCTTAAAGGCATCCCAAGTGATTCACGTGCGGCCAAAGCTCATGGTTATCTAAATAAAGACGATATCACTTTAAGCCGCATAACGGTGATAAAACAGTTGGCCGGGCTTGCGGAAAGACGTGGCCAAACACTCGCGCAAATGGCCGTATTATGGACACTGCGCCAATCCAGTGTTGCTTCGGCAATAGTCGGGGCCAGTAAAGTGCAGCAATTAGAAGAAATTGTACAAGGGTTGCAAAATCCGAATTTCAGCCCGGAAGAACTAAGCGAAATTGATCAGATCCTTCATGGCTATTCAGAAAGATAGCACTATTTATTTATAGGAAAACACAATGCGGATTTTAGTCACCGGTGGTGCCGGGTTTATCGGGTCACATTTGTCGGAAGCCCTGTTAAAACACGGACATGATGTAATTTGTCTTGACAATTTTTTTACCGGCTCTAAAGACAATATAAGCCACCTGATCGGTAACTGGAATTTTGAATTGATCCGCCACGATGTGACAGAGAAAATCATGTTGGAAGTGGACCGGATTTATCACTTTGCCTGTCCGGCCTCGCCTGTGCATTATCAGTACAACCCCGTAAAAACAATCAAGACCAGTGTGATGGGCACTATCAATATGCTGGGCATGGCCAAGCGTGTCCGGGCCCGTGTATTGCTGGCCAGCACGTCGGAAGTTTATGGCGACCCCAAAATACACCCCCAAAAAGAATCCTATTGGGGACATGTAAATCCGATTGGTGTACGTAGTTGTTATGATGAAGGCAAAAGGGTTGCAGAAACCCTGATGATGGATTACAACAGGCAAAACAATGTGGATATAAAAATTATCCGTATTTTTAACACTTATGGACCGCGCATGGCCCTGAACGACGGTAGGGTAGTAAGCAACTTTATTGTTCAGGCCCTGCAAAACCAGGACATCACCATTTATGGCAATGGACTGCAAACCCGTTCATTTCAATATGTGGACGATCTTCTTGCCGGTGCCATGCTTATGATGGAAAAGGACAGTTTTATAGGGCCGGTAAATATTGGTAATCCAAATGAGTTCACGATCAGGGCCCTTGCCGAACGGGTAATTGACCTCACCGGGTCCCGTTCAAAAATTATTTACAAAGAACTTCCCTCCGATGATCCGGCACAGCGCCAGCCTGATATTTCCCTGGCCCAAAAGGAACTGGACTGGTCACCGCATATAGAGCTGGAAGAAGGTTTGAAGAAAACCATCCCTTATTTTGAAACAAAGCTTTCCGGCAACCGGTAAAGCTTCGGTACGAGAAAAAGACACACTATACATCTTGCCTGCCAAATAGTCAAATAGTTTTGGAAAATCAGCCAAAATTATGTAAATTCCTATCTTTTCAAAAGACAAAATTTAATCTGTCCTACTCACTGAACAGTACTGATTTAAGTCGTAAATGTCCTAACTGAATAATGGAGGTGACGAATATATGTCCGGGCATTCAAAATGGTCTTCTATAAAACATAAAAAAGCAAAAGTCGATGCACAAAGAGGTAAAGTCTTTACAAAACTGATAAAGGAGCTTACCGTTGCCGCGCGTATGGGAGGTGGCGACCCGGAGGCCAACCCACGTTTACGTGTAGCTGTAAGCGCTGCCAGGCAGGCCAATATGCCATCAAAAAATATTGAAAATGCTATAAAAAAGGGGACCGGTGACTTGCCGGGCGTCGTATATGAAGATGTAACCTATGAAGGATATGGCCCCGCCGGGGTTGCGTTGTTTATAGAAGCTGTTACGGACAATAAAAATCGGACCGTTGCAGAGGTACGCCATTTGCTTAGCAAGCATGGAGGTAATATGGGAGAAAACGGCACTGTTGCCTGGATGTTTGACCGTAAAGGTCTGATAACCATTAAAAAAGAAAATTACAACGAGGAAGAACTATTCGAAGCGGCCATTGAATGTGGCGCCGAGGATATCGTGACCGAAGATAGTGGATATGAAATTTATACGGCATTTGAAGATTTTAATACCGTAAGGGCGGCGTTGGAAGAAAAGGGTATTGAAATTGCAACTGCGGAATTGGCCCGCATTCCTCAAAATTCCGTTTCCATCTCTGGCAAGGAAGCCGAACAAATGATGAAAATCATGAATGTTTTAGATGATCATGATGACGTTCAAAACGTGTTTGCCAGTTTCGATATTTCCGATGAGGAAATGGAACGGATCCTTGGAGAAGAATAATGATGTGCGTATTCTGGGAATTGATCCCGGACTGAACATTACGGGCATCGGAATTATAGATATAATCAATAAAAAACCGAAGTTAGTTCACTTTGACCATATAAAAACATCGGCCCGGCTTCAGCTCCATGAACGTCTCTACAAGATAAACCGGGCGCTCGACGGGTTTTTAAAAGAATATAAACCCGACCGGGTGGCTATTGAAGATATCTTTTATGCGGATAATGTTAAAACAGCCATTGTAATGGGACATGCCCGGGGCGCGGCCATTATCGCCGCCATGGAAAACGGTGCCACGGTTAAAGCATACGCGCCCCGCGAAGTAAAGAAGTCTGTAGTGGGCAATGGCGCCGCGACAAAAGCTCAGGTAAAATTTATGGTTGCACGTTTTTTGCAAATAAAAGAAAATATATCGCCCGATGACGCTTCGGATGCTCTGGCGGTGGCCATTTGCGCCTGGAACCGGATGACGCTGGAAAAGCAGGGTTTAAAATAAATGTACGAGTTTTTGGACGGCATTGTCGAAAACAAACAACCGACAAAAGTAATCTTGTTTGTTGGCGGTGTGGGTTATGCCATTAAAATAAGTCTTTCCACCTTTCGCGCATTACCGGAAGTGGGCGAAAAATACCGGATACGAACTTATCTTCATGTGCGTGAGGATATCCTTGATTTATATGGGTTTGCAGATGAAACGGAACGGGAAGTCTTTTTGAACCTAATAACAATTTCCGGGATTGGCCCTAAGCTGGCCCAAACGATATTGTCCGGGCTTACACCGGCCGAATTGATCCGTGCAATCCGTCTGAGCGATGAGCCAACCTTAAACAGTATCAGTGGAGTGGGTAAAAAAACAGCACAGCGTTTGGTTGTAGAGTTACAATCAAAATTTGAAAAATGGGGTGAAAATTTAGTTGGTGAACAGCCACGAATACCGACGGACAGCATATTTAATTCAGTTGAAAGGGAAGCGTTGATGGCATTGGTTTCCCTGGGGTATAAAAAGCCAATTGCCGAAAGGGCCCTGCAAAAAGTACAAAAATCCAAACAGCACAAGGTTGTAGAAGACCTTATTAAAGATGCACTACAAGCTGTATAGGTAAATGGTTTTTCAGGGAATAAAATAGTTAATGAATGAATTAATACGACCGGACAGGCTGAATGATGATGATGATGAAATCGAATATAGCCTTCGGCCGCAGAAATTAGCTGAGTTTATTGGCCAGGAAAAAGTAAAGGAAAACCTGGCCATATATATAAAAGCAGCGCTCCAGCGTGGGGAGGCGTTGGATCACGTACTTTTGTATGGGCCTCCGGGTCTTGGCAAAACTACACTGGCAATGATTTTAAGCCGCGAACTCAATGTTGATATAAAGTCCACAAGTGGTCCTGTTATCGAACGTGCCGGAGACCT
This sequence comes from uncultured Calditrichaceae bacterium, assembly GCA_964456445.1. Taxonomy (GTDB): domain Bacteria; phylum Calditrichota; class Calditrichia; order Calditrichales; family J004; genus CAYWBI01. The sequence continues at coordinate 55,983 of CAYWBI010000002.1, read as the reverse complement.
GGCCGGGCTGTTGACAAATTTATCACGCCACGATGTATTGTTCATCGATGAAATCCATCGGGTGAACAGTGTGGTGGAAGAGTACCTGTATTCGGCAATGGAAGATTTTCAGATAGATATCATCATCGATAAGGGGCCGAGCGCCCGTTCCGTACAACTAAGTCTGGAACCCTTTACATTGGTTGGCGCCACTACACGGGCCGGTTTGTTGACAGCGCCAATGCGGTCACGTTTTGGCGTGGTACTGCGTATGGATTATTATCTGCCGCATGAACTGACAGAGATCATAGTACGCTCTGCCAGCATACTAAATATAGAAATTGACCGTGCCGGTGCCACGGAAATTGCCATGCGTTCGCGCGGCACACCCAGGGTTGCCAATCGTTTGCTGCGACGTATCCGGGATTTTGCACAGGTGCTGGGCGATAATAAAATTACCAATGATATTGCAAGCGACGCCTTAAAACGATTGGATGTGGACAGTAAAGGCCTGGATGATATGGATAAGCGCATTCTGCTGACAATCATTGATAAGTATGATGGTGGCCCGGTAGGATTGAATACAATTGCCGTTGCCGTAGGTGAGGAAAGCGACACTATTGAAGAAGTATATGAACCTTTTCTTATCCAACAAGGATTTATAAAAAGAACCTCCCGGGGGCGTATGGTTACGCTTCATGCGTATGAGCATCTCGGGCGGCTAAATAGTAACAGACCGGGGACAGACCAAACGTCCTTGTTTTAAAAATCAAGAAGGAGTAGTAATTATGAAACTTTCCGAAATTCAATTTAATGTGCCGGCTAAACTCGTGGCCCAATACCCTGTAAAAGTCAGGGATGAGTCTCGTTTGATGGTTGTAAATAAAAAGACGTTAACATTTGAAGACAAAATTTTTAAAGATATTGTCGAGTATTTTAATGAAGGCGACGGGCTGGTAATAAACGAAACAAAAGTTTTTCCAGCGCGGGTTTTTGGGGTAAAAGAAAAAACCGACGCCAAAGTTGAATTGTTGTTATTGCGTCAGTTGGAAAAAACAATGTGGGAAGTTCTTGTAAAACCCGCACGCAAGGTAAGAGTGGGGAACCGAATTCAAATTACGGATGATTTAGGCTGTGACGTTATTGATAACACAACATCCGGCGGCCGGGTTGTTAAATTTGATTATAATGGCGAAGATTTTTTTAACCTGATCAACAAAGTCGGGAAATCCCCGTTACCACCCTATATCAAACGCGAAGCTGAAGAAAGTGATAAAGAACAGTATCAAACAGTGTATGCGCACAATATTGGTGCGGTTGCGGCCCCCACCGCAGGATTGCATTTTACACCCGAACTGCTTGACAAACTCAGGGCAAAGGGCGTGATCATCATACCGATAACCTTACACGTGGGGCTGGGAACCTTTCAACCCATCCAGGTGGAAGACCTTTCCCGTCACCAGATGCATAGTGAATATTACAAAGTTGGCGAGGATGCAGCCGAGGCAATCAATTTGGTTAAACAAAATGGAAAGCGCATTGTAGCAGTCGGGACGACGTCCGTCCGAGCTCTGGAGACGGTTGCAACTGTGGATAAAGCGGTAAAGGCAAATTCGGGCTGGACAGATAAATTTATTTATCCTCCCTACCGCTTTAAAGTTGTCGATGCGCTGATTACCAATTTTCATGTATCCGGCAGTACGCTTTTTTCCCTTACTTGTGCTGTAGCTGGTACAGATACCATGTTGAAGGCATATAAAGAAGCCGTTAAGAAAAAATATCGCTTTCATAGCTATGGCGACGCTATGCTCATTTACTAAAATAGAATAAACGTGCATGCTGGAGTTTATTGAACATTTTATAACACAAGTCGATCCGTTGGTAGCGTATCTTGTTCTTTTTGTAAGTGCCTTTATTGAAAATACATTTCCCCCGATTCCCGGTGACACGGTCACGGTGATCGGGGCTTATTTGATCACAACCGGTCAGCTCAGCTTTTTAGGTGTGTGGATGTCAACCACCCTGGGCAGTGTCCTTGGTTTTTTTACCATGTATTTGATTGGTGTACGCTTGGGGATTGGTTTTCTGAAGAAGGAATCGCGGGCTAAAATATTCCCGGCAGGTCAAATCATAAAGGTTGAAGTGTGGTTTGACAAATATGGGTTGTGGGTCATTTTGGCGAATCGTTTTTTAAGTGGTACACGTAGTGTTATATCACTTTTTGCGGGAATCTTTAATTTAAAATGGGTTCCCGTTTTGTTATTAGCTACAATCAGCGCTTTTGTCTGGAATGGATTGTTGATGTGGGGCGGTTATTTGCTGGGCAATAACTGGCGGCATATCATCGATCTTATCGGTGGATATAATAAAATCATGCTTATTATTACACTGATGGTAATCGCCGGTTCTGTTCTGATTTATTACAGAAAAAAAAATAAAAAAAAGTAAAAAGGATAAAAGGTATGGCAGTCCGGGTCCGTTTTGCACCAAGTCCTACAGGCTTTGTTCATATTGGCAGTTTGCGTACGGCGCTTTATAACTATTTATTTGCCCGAAAAAACAATGGTGTCTGTGTACTCCGTATCGAAGATACCGACCGTGAACGCTATGTGGAAGGCGCTCTTGAAAATTTGCTGGAAGCCATGAAATGGGTCGGTATCGATTTTGATGAAAGTTTGATATCGGGTGGAGAGTATGGCCCCTACAAACAATCCGAGCGTCTTGATATCTATAAAAAGCACATCGATGTTTTATTGAATAAAAAATTGGCCTATCCCTGTTTTGCTACAACCCAGGATTTGACCGAGATGCGCGAAAGGCAAATTGCCAGGGGCGAGGCGCCAATATATGATGGCCGGTTTAGGGATTTCCCGAAAGACGAAGCGGATAAACGCATTGCCGCCGGCGAACCCTATGTGGTGCGGATGCGCGTACCAAAGACTGGCGAAACGATTGTGGATGATATGATACGGGGTACTGTTTCATTCGATAATACATTGATCGATGATCAGGTACTTATGAAAAGCGACGGCTTCCCCACCTATCATTTTGCAAATGTTGTCGATGACCACCTGATGCAAATTAGCCATGTTATACGCGGTGAAGAATGGCTTCCCAGCACCCCGAAGCATGTGCTTTTATATCGTTTTTTTGAGTGGGATATTCCGCAATTTGCCCATTTGCCATTGCTCTTAAACCATGATCGTTCCAAGCTTAGCAAACGTCAGGGCGATGTTGCCGTGGAAGATTTTCGTAAAAAGGGCTATCTGCCGGAAGCCCTGGTCAATTTTGTTGCCCTGTTGGGCTGGAGCGCCGGCGACAATCAGGAGATTTTTTCCATGACCGATCTGATAAATCAATTCTCTCTTGATCATGTCAATAAATCCGGTGCTGTTTTTGATGTTGCAAAGTTGGATTGGCTTAACGGGCATTATCTGCGTGACATGGAGCCCGGAAAACGTATCGAATTTTTAACCCCCTTTCTTAAAGAACAGGGTCTCGATGTTTCCGGTCCCGACAGGCTGCATAATATGATTGATGCCATTTATCCGCGAATATCCAATGCCGCCGAAATCCCTTCAACTGCGGCAATTTTTATACATGATACATTGACCATCGATGAACCCGAGGCTTTGGAAGTTTTACGTGTACCAACCGCCGTAACCGTTTTGTCGGAGTTCAGGAAGAAGGTGATGAAACAAGAGATATTTGATTCATCACATTTTAAGTCAATAATGAAAGAAATACAAAAAGAACAAGGTATAAAGGGGCCGGCGTTATGGAAACCCGTGCGTGTAGCACTTACAGGATCGATATCCGGGCCGGAGTTGCCGCTGGTTATCGATATAATTGGCAGGGAAAAGGTTCTGGATTTTGTAAAACAGGCCCTGGAAAAGCATTTAACAATTAAAAATTAGTCATTCTGATGCTGGAATTATACTTGTAGTTTACCATGGAAATCAGGTGACTTGCAGTAAAATTATTCAGATGGCAAACAACTTTTAAAAAATTACAACTGATTTGGTGAATTATGACAAATGAAGAATCCAGAGTGGGGCAACCGTCCAATTTTATCCGTACGATTATCGATGCCGATTTGCAATCAGGGAAATTTGATCGAAAGGTACACGTCCGTTTTCCACCGGAACCCAATGGCTTTCTGCATATCGGACATGCCAAATCCATTTGTCTGAATTTTGGCCTGGCGGAAAGTTATAATGGAAAATGCAATTTGAGATTTGATGACACCAATCCAATCAAAGAAGAAAATGCCTATGTCGAATCGATAAAAAAAGATATCCGCTGGCTGGGCTTCGATTGGGAAGACCGGGAATATTACGCATCAAATTATTTTGACCAACTCTATGACTATGCGCTCAAACTTATTCGACTTGGTAAGGCCTATGTAGATGATCTATCTCCCGATGATATCCGTAAATACCGTGGAACACTGACCAAGCCGGGCGTCAACAGCCCATTTCGGGACCGTTCTGTTGAAGAAAACCTAGACCTGTTCACCCGAATGCGCGCCGGTGAATTTGAAGATGGCAGCAAAGTGCTCCGCGCTAAAATTGATATGGCGGCGCCAAACATAAATCTGCGTGACCCCATAATGTATCGCATCATGCGCGCCCATCACCACCGCACGGGGGACAAATGGTGCATATATCCCATGTATGATTGGGCCCATGGCCAGTCTGATTCCATTGAAGGCATTACCTATTCCATTTGCACCCTCGAATTTGAAGATCATCGCCCTCTGTATGATTGGTTTATTGATCAGCTTGATATACATCATCCACAGCAAATTGAATTTGCCCGTTTGAACTTATCTTATATGATGATGAGCAAACGTAAGTTGCTGCAACTTGTTAACGACGGCCATGTAAGCGGCTGGGACGACCCACGTATGCCAACTATTGCCGGTCTGCGCCGTCGTGGCTATACAGCGGAATCGATCCGTAATTTTAGTGAAAGCGTTGGCGTTGCAAAAAGCAACAGCCTGGTCGATTTTGCCCAATTGACTCATAGTATCCGTGAAGATTTAAACAAAAAAGCCACACGGGTTATGGTCGTTTTGGACCCGGTTAAGGTGATCATAGATAATTACCCGCAGGGACAGGTAGAAGAATTAGATGCAGAGAATAACCCGGAGGACCCATCCGCAGGTAAGAGAAAAATAAAATTTTCGCGGGAAATCTATATCGAACGCGCAGACTTTAAGGAGGAAGCATCACGGAAATATTTTCGCATGAAGCCGGGGCATGAAGTCCGATTAAAACATGCCTACTATGTTTTCTGTACCGGATTTAAAAAAGATGATCAGGGCAAAATAACAGAAATTCATTGCACCTATGATCCCAAAACCCACGGAGGATGGTCCGATGATGGCCGAAAAGTGAAAGGTACCCTGCATTGGGTGTCCGCGGCACATGCTATCGAAGGGGAAGTGCGTTTATACGATCATCTGTTTAAGGTCCCAATCCCGGACAGGGGAGAGCTGGAACAAAATCTGAACCCCGAATCACTGATTGTTTTGAAGCATTGTAAACTCGAAGAAAGTCTAAAAGACGCCGGGACAGAGGATCATTTTCAATTTCTCCGCCAGGGATACTATTGTCTGGATTCGGTTGATTCATCCACGGATAAACTTGTATTTAACCGTACGGTCGCTTTGCGTGATTCCTGGGCAAAAATTGAAAGTAAACAAAAATGAAAATTGCTGTCCTGCTTGGTGGAGATTCGCCCGAACGCGAGGTTTCCCTTCATTCCGGCGAGAATATCATAAAGGCTTTACAATCAAAGGGACACGATGTTTATGCCTTCGATCCGGCAATGGACACGGAGCGGCTTGTACGGAAATTGCCCCTGAGCGCTCAGAAGAAAAAAACCCTTTTGCAAAGCTCAGTTTTTAACGGTTATTATCAAAATATTCAGCTTTTGAAACTTCTTCGGCCTGATGTTGTTTTTAATGGCTTGCATGGGGGAAAAGGGGAGAACGGAGTTGTTCAGGCCCTATTGGATACATTGGGTATGGTTTATACCGGTTCCGGTTTTGAATCTTGTCTCCTTGCTATGGATAAGGATGTAAGCAAATTGTTGCTGATGCGCGAGAAGCTGCCGACACCAAAATTTATCCGCTTACGCTCTATCGATGATCCACTTAGTATTTCAGGTTTGGATTTTCCATTGATAGTAAAACCGGCGGATGGCGGTTCAACTATTGGGCTGAGTCTTGTTGATTCCGAATCAGAACTACCCAAGGCCGTTTCCCGGGCGTTTGAGTATGGTGCAAAGGTTATTGTAGAAGAATACATTCGTGGTAAGGAAATCGCCGCTGGGGTCCTTGCGGGCAAAGCCCTGCCATTGGTTCATATCGTACCAAAGCATAATATCTATGATTATGAGTGCAAGTACACAAGCGGCATGTCCAATTACATTGTCCCCGCGGATATCTCCACATCGATAACCGAATTGATACAACAAATGGCGCGGGAAACCTACAATTTGTTAAACTGTAAAAGTTACGCGCGGATAGATTTTCTGGTAACCTCTAAGGGGGATCCTTACATATTGGAAGCAAATACGTTGCCTGGTATGACGGCAACAAGCTTGTTCCCCAAGGCGGCCCACGCACATGGAATGGATTTTGAGACCTTGATTGACTACATCGTCAGGGATGCTTTAAACCATTCAAGTCACCAAAAAAAATGAGGATGGCATTATGCCGTTAAAGAAAAATAATCTGACAATTTATAATTCCATGTCCCGGAAGAAAGAACTGTTTAAACCGATCACGCCCAGTTTTGTGGGCATCTACGTTTGCGGTCCCACGGTTTACGGAGATGCACATTTAGGGCATGCAAAAAGTTATATAAGTTTTGATGTGGTTGTTCGCTATTTTCGTCATCTTGGATACCATGTGCGCTATGTCCAGAACATAACCGATGTAGGACATTTGCAAAGTGACGCCGATGAGGGGGAAGACAAGATTGCAGCCCAGGCGCGTCTGGAAAGACTGGAACCAATGGAGATTGCCGAACGTTATACCATCCACTATTTTCGTGACATGGATGCACTAAATGTATTACGCCCCGATATTACGCCCCATGCAAGCGGTCATATCCCTGAACAAATTGAGATGGTAAAAAAACTTTTAGAAAAAGATATTGCCTATGAGAAAAACGGCAATGTCTATTTTTCCGTTGAAAAATTTCCCGGCTATGGCAAACTTTCTGGCCGTAAGTTGGACGAAATAAAAAGTGGTACCCGCGTTAATGTCCTGTCCGACAAAAATAATCCAGCGGATTTTGCTTTATGGAAAAAAGCAGACGCAACCCATATTATGCGTTGGAAAAGCCCCTGGAGCGAGGGATACCCCGGATGGCATCTTGAATGTTCCTGTATGTCTTCCAAATATCTTGGGGAAACTTTTGATATTCATGGCGGTGGGATGGAAAATAAATTTCCGCATCATGAGTGTGAAATCGCCCAAAGCGAATCGGCAAACGGAAAACCATTTGTCCATTACTGGATGCATAACAATATGGTCACGGTGGATGGCACAAAAATGGGCAAATCACTTGGCAATTTTATAACCGTTCAGCAGGCCTTAAAAAGCCATAGCGCCATGGCCATACGCTTTTTTATCCTTAGCAGCCATTATCGTTCCACACTGGATTTTAGCAAGGATGCATTGGATGCCGCATCAAAAGGAATGGAACGTATCTTAAATTATTATCAGAAATTGTTAAACTGTACTACCAGCGACAAGGGGCCGTCAGAAGAATTAGCCCAGGCCTTAAATCTTTATAAAACGGCTTTTGCTCAGGCCATGGATGATGATTTTAGTACGCCCAAGGCCATTGCGGCTACTTTTGGATTTATAAAGGATACATTACCGCTGATCTCAAAAGGGCTATTTCCTGATGACAAAGAACGTACATTGGATTTGTTTCGGTCGTATATAGAAAACATACTTGGTTTGAAGTTGGATGTAGCAGCTGAAAACGGCTCCAAAAAAGATATAGATGGATTGATGTCCCTGATTCTGGACCTTCGCTCCAAATTGCGACAGGAAAAAAATTATGCCCTATCCGATAATATTCGCGATGGCCTGGAAAAATTGGGTATTACAATAAAAGATACCCCTCAGGGAACAACCTGGGAATAATTTTGAATTTGTCGATGGTTCACACAATAGGGTGATGATAATCAGGACAAGTTATTTAAAAACTTAAAACAAAACACTGTGGTTCCCATGGATACGGGGTTCTATGATATTTAAAACTTGGCATGATATATGCTCTATGATAAAGCGAGTTAGGTCGTTGGTTGAGAGGGATCAAATAGTTCAAAAACTACTCCTTTAAGAAAGTGAGTTTAACAGAACGCCTCCATACTTCCCCTCCTATTAAAGGATGAATTATTTTCCCTCTCTTTTTTTTACCGGACTTACCGTTGCAAACAACCCTGCCTTATAAATTAACAGTGGCCATAAATCATATTGTTTTACTACGGGTCATCATGTTGATCATCGGCGATTTTGTTTCTCCCGAAGAATAGTAAATTATATGCAACATTATTCATCTGCGATTCGTATTATTGTTTTGAATAGAATTTTTGAATATATATCTATTTATCAAGGAATATTATAGGAGAAAAATTATGATTTCGAGTTTTTCTTTATTGATTATCCTGTTTAGTATTCTGATTGTTGTGATTACCGTTTATGAAACAATCGTTACAAAGAATTGGCGTAATCGCGTTCCCAATGAGGATAGGTACTGGAAACTGGCCATAATATATTTTAATCCTCATGACAAACGCGCATTTTTGCCTAAAAAAAGTGGATTGGGATTTACCATCAATTTTGCAAATCCCGCAGGTGTTGCCTCATTGATTGCCCTGCTTGCTCTTATATATTATTCTTTCTGAATTTGGCCTCCGTCCGGGTTGCACAAATCTTGTAACGACGGGAAAAGTAATCCTTTGTCCTGACAGAGAAAATATTAAATTTTAAATTTAATATTTTCCAGGCGATAAGCATCCCAGCTCTTTATTTGCAATTCATTGATATCTTTCCGGGAAAGCGCCTCGGCAAGACGTTTTACAATTTGACGATTGGTGATAAGCATGATACCATAGTCTGCCGCGGCCCGGCGGATATGATAGCCGTTGGTCAATTCATCGGAATGATAGTTTTTAGGAATGTTGATAACCAAATCGATAATCCCGTTTTTAATATATTCAATTGTGTTGGGTTGTTTATCCTGACTGGGCCAATAGAGTTTTTGGACATCGAAGCTATTGGCCTGCATAAATTTTGCGGTTCCATCGGTTGCGAAAAATTGTACGCCCAGTTTTTGGAAAATCCGCATGGATTCCAATAAATCGGCCTTTGATTCAATCGAACCCGATGAGACTAAAATACTTTTTATGGGAAAGCGATAGCCGACGGAGATGAGCGCTTTTAAAAAGGCCTCATCAAAATCAGCGCCCAAACAGCCAACTTCTCCGGTGGAGGCCATCTCCACACCTGTTACCGGATCGGCGCCCTCCAGACGCGTAAAGGAAAATTGCGGCGCTTTAACCCCTACAAAATTCACTTCAAAAAATGTCGAATCCAATTTGTTGAGTTTCTCGCCCATAATGGCCCTGGTGGCCAGATCGATCAGGTTCGATTTTATAATTTTAGAAACAAACGGAAAACTTCGGGAAGCGCGTACATTGCATTCGATCACCTTTACCTGGTTATGTTTGGCCAGGACCTGCATGTTAAAGGGGCCGGTGATATTTAGCTCATTTGCAATTTGTTGTCCGATAAGCCGGATACGTCGCATGGTTTCCAGGTAGGTGCGTTGTGGAGGGAAGACAAGCGTAGCGTCACCGGAATGGACACCGGCATTTTCCACGTGTTCGGAGATGGCATAAGCCAGAACATAGCCCTCCTGTGCCACTGCATCATATTCAATTTCTTTTGCATTTTCATAAAATTTGCTTATTACCGTTGGATGTTCCGGCGAAATTTCAATTGCTTTATTCAGGTATTCTTCCAATTCGTTCTGGTTTGAGGCCACGGCCATGGCCGCCCCGCTAAGCACGTACGAGGGCCTTACAAGAACGGGGTAACCCGCCCGATGAGCAAAGCTAAAAGCCTGTTCGATAGAGGAAAGCTCCTGCCACACCGGCTGGTCAATCTCCAAACGGTCCAGCATATCCGAGAAGTTCCGCCGGTTCTCGGCCATGTCTATGGAATGTGTGGACGTTCCCAATATGGGGATGTTATTTTTACTAAGCGCCACGGCTAAATTATTGGGAATCTGTCCGCCCATGGAAATGATCGTGCCCAAAGGATTAAACAGGGTATTGATCTCAATGATGGTTTCAAGCGATATCTCTTCGAAAAACAATACATCGAACTCATCATAATCCGTGCTTACCGTTTCGGGGTTATAGTTGAGCATGATGGTTGAATAGCTTAGTTCACGCAGTGTTTTGCCCGCATTTACGGCGCACCAGTCAAACTCGACCGAGCTGCCAATACGATACGCCCCCGAACCCAGAATCAAAACGGATTTATTTGCTTTTTTTACCGCATCGTGTGCCACCGCGTTATAGCTGAGATAAAGATAATTGGTTGCGGCAGGATATTCCGCTGCCATCGTATCAATCTGCCGTACAAAGGGATGAAGGTCAAAATGCCGGCGAAGTTCGCGGATGATATCTGCGTTAACTTTACAAATCCGGGCTATTTGCATATCGGAAAACCCATAGACTTTTGCTTTTTGCAATAGGGGTTTTGGAATGGTCGATGCCGTAAATGATGAGAGCTCGCTTTCTATTGAAATAATATTTGCCAATTTATAGAGGAACCACGGATTGATATGACTTAATTCGTGAATGTGTTCAACGGTGAACCCCTGGCGCAGGGCATTGGCGATGGCAAATAAGCGGTAATCCGTTGGTTGGCTGATTTCCGTTTCTAAGTCTTTAAAATTTATATCATTGTTTGCGGCAAATCCAACCGGACCGTTTCCAAGCATACGAATCGCTTTCTGCAGGGCTTCTTCAAAGCTTCGGCCAATGGCCATAACCTCCCCAACCGATTTCATGCTGGAACCGATTTGGTAGGAAACATTTCGGAATTTTCTTAAATCCCAACGGGGGATTTTTACAACGATATAATCCAGGGCCGGTTCAAAAAAAGCGCTGGTTGTTTTTGTAACGGCATTGGTCAGTTCAAACAATCCATACCCCAGGGAAAGACGTGTGGCAACGGAGGCAAGCGGATAACCGGTTGCCTTGGAGGCCAGTGCCGAACTGCGCGATAAACGGGCGTTAACTTCAATTACACGATAGTCCTCTTCCCGGGGGTTATAGGCATATTGGATGTTGCATTCTCCCACAATTCCAAGATGACGTATGGTTTTTATGGCGACTTCACGTAAGTAATGGTAATCCCGGTTGGTAAGGGTTTGGCTTGGGGCCACCACAATACTTTCACCGGTATGTATCCCCATTGGATCGAAGTTTTCCATATTGCAAACCGTTATGCAGTTGTCGTAACGGTCACGCACCACTTCATATTCGATCTCTTTCCAACCAAGCAGATATTCTTCTATGAGCACCTGGGAGGTATGGTTCAGCGCCATCCGGCACTTTTCCCGTAATATCTCCTCGCTCGTGCAGATACCGGAGCCAAGGCCGCCGAGTGCAAAAGCGATCCGCAACATGACCGGGTATCCAATCTTATCGGCGGTTTGTACCGCTTCTTCTTCCGATTCCGCCACCGCGCTTCGGGCAGTTTTTACCCCGATTTCGTTCAGACGTGTTACAAACACTTTACGGTCTTCGGTCGCCAGTATTGTTTCGATAGGGGTTCCTAAAACACGACAGCCATGCTTTTCCAGGATGCCCGTTTGGTGTAGTGTAAGCCCGGTATTTAGGGCCGTTTGTCCGCCAAAGCCAAGCAGAATGCCATCCGGTTTTTCTTTTTGTATAACTTTTTCCACAAATGTCTTGTTTACCGGCAGGAAGTACACCTTATCCGCCAGATGTTCGGAAGTTTGGATGGTCGCAATATTGGGGTTTATCAGGATGGTTTCGACACCCTCTTCTTTCAGCGTTTTAATGGCCTGGCTACCGGAATAGTCAAATTCGCCGGCTTCGCCAATCTTTAAGGCCGCGCTGCCAAGAACGAGGATTTTTTTTATATTTTTTTTCATTATTTTCCGTCCGCGGAAATAGGATATTGGAATGATATAATTTGTTTTGCTTCAAAGCAGTTTCAAAAAATCATCAAACAGAAAACCCGTGTCATAAGGGCCCGGCGCCGCCTCCGGATGAAACTGAACACTAAAAAAACGTCCGGACTTATGGATCAGCCCCTCATTTGTCTGATCGTTTAGATTTAAAAATAATGATTGCCAATCATCGGGAAGGGTAGCGCTGTTTACGGCATAGCCGTGGTTTTGAGAAGTTACAAAACACTTTTTGCCGTCGAGGTGAATGACCGGCTGGTTTTGCCCGCGATGGCCGTACTTAAGCTTATAGGTTTCCGCACCGGCAGCCAGCGCCATTATTTGGTGCCCGAGACAGATTCCAAACATCGGACGTTCCAGCGCCATTGCCTTTTGAGCTTGTGTGATGGTTTCGCTGCACATACGTGGGTCGCCAGGGCCGCTGGAGATGATCACACCATCATAGTCATCGAAGGCAATCTCCCAATCCCAGGGTAAACGGGTAACACGCATGCCACGAGCGGTTAAATTTTGTATAATCGAATTTTTACAGCCACAGTCTATCAATGCGATATTTTTCTGTCCCTCTCCATAAACGCGGGGCTGCTTAATACTTACCGCTTTTTGCAGATGATGCAGGTTTGGGTTGTACCCGGGCACCTCTTGTTCATGAATGATGATTTTGCCCGTGAGAACGCCTTTGGAACGCAAATGTTGGGTAAGGGCGCGCGTATCGATGCCGGACAGGGCAGGTATTTGCTCCTTTTGCAGCCACTGGCTGAGGCTTTGTTCCGCATCCCAATGTGCATAGTTATCGGAATAATCGGCAACAAGCAGACCGTTTATTTGAATACGGTCGGATTCAAAGGGGTTTAAAGCGGATTTTAAAACGGGTTTTCCAACGCCATAATTTCCAATAAGAGGGTAGGTGAGCGTAAGAATCTGACCGTAAAAAGATGGGTCGGTCAACGATTCCGTATATCCGGTCATACCGGTGCTAAAAACGACTTCCCCTGCCGATGATTTGGGACAGCCAAAAGACGTGCCATGGAAAGTCATGCCGTCCTCAAGGATCAGATATCCGGGGTGAACGTTTAGGTTGTTTTTCATTTTGAAATTAAATTTATGGGAGATATGTTTTCTGGGAATTTAATATAGGGTATTTTTGTTTTTGTACACAATTTTTCTTTTTTTAAATTTTGGTTTACGATTAATTAAATTGACACATAAGCAGAAAAATAAAAAGGGGACAAATGCCGCGAATAAAAATTAATATACCGGAAAGGTTTAATTTTCAAACAAAGTTAACCGTACGGATAGGAGACCTAAATTATGGCGGTCACGTGGGAAACGATGTCTTCCTGTCCCTGGTACATGAAGCGCGCGTACAGTTTCTTCAATCGCTTGGATATTCGGAAATGGCGGTGGAAGGCGTTGGCATAATTATGAGTGATGCTGCGCTTATCTATAAAACCGAAGCTTTTTATGGAATGGAAATTATAATACGCATCGCCGTGCTGGATTTTACAAGGGTTGGATGCGACCTGATTTATCACTTACTCGATGAAACAAATCAAAGGGAGATTGCACGGGTAAAAACCGGGATTGTATTTTATGATTATAAGAAGAAAAAAGTGTCGCCTGTTCCGAAGAAATTTATGGCACTTTTCAATTAATCTTATTTTTTTTTCATTATACTTCAGAATTGCCCGGAGAAAACCATTGAGCCATCCTCAGATAAAAAAATTCTAAGCAAGATCATAAACCAGGGTAAAAAGACAAATAACGCCGAATTTATTTCAAATTGAATAGGGAATGTTTCAATTTGAAAAGACAGTTTGATTTTGTATGCAAAATTGATAAATGTATTTAGCCTGCCCTTGGATAAAATAAAAGTCCCATTTTCTTTTTTTTTAAGTTACCTCATCATATCATTTTTAAGAATTACCCCCAACTTTTTGAGAAAAAGCCTTAAATACAGCGCTTGTATTGTTAAGGGGTTGAGAATACCCGTATTGAAGAAACCGGTCTAAAAAAATCTTATTCATAAAAACTGATAGTGCCTTTGCCGCGAAATTAAATTTCGGTATCATTTTGTGTTTAGGCATGGTTATTGTAGGTGATGCGACTGTTTAATGATTAATTAGAAGCGGGTTTTATGATGCGGACAGTTATACCATTTTTAAATATTTCATTACCAATATTATATGGCATCCTGATTTGGATATACGCAAAAATATTCGTTCAATCAAAGTCATCCTATAAAAATGTGGCCGTTTGGTTTTTTAGCTTGGTTCTGATTATTCATTTGCTTTACACTATCATGAGAGGTTTTAACCAGCATTACTACCCAGTGACCACAAAAGGCGAAATGTTGTCCTTGACCGCATTGGCCATTGCAATCGTTTACCGGTTTATAGAATGGCGTATAAAAATAAAAAATACCGGATTGTTTGTGTTTATAACCATTCTTTTATTGCAGGTCTTCGCGGCATCAATGATTGACCTGGATGCCTCGGTCGATGCGGTTTTGCAAACCCCCAAGTTTATAGTCCATGTTTCAAGCGCTGTTCTTGCATATGCAGCGCTTGGTTTATGCACATTATTCAGCATCATTTATCTTATTTTATATTATAGCCTCAAAAAAGGGCGATTTGGGATGATTTATCATATTTCCTTTTCATTGGAAGAACTAAGCCAGTTTAGCAATTGGTCTGCCATGGTTGGGTTCATCCTTTTATCGATTACCATAGTCTCAGGTATTTTCTGGAGGAAAATGGCCTTTCCGGATTTTTCTCATTTCGACCCACAGGTTGTCAGTTCATATGTAATCTGGACGATCTACGGCGTATTCATTTATGGTAAACAGGTTCGCAATTGGAGTACAAAAAAATTATCATATCTATCGGTCGGAGGCGCCGTTACGATATTTGCATCCCTTTTTATTGTTAGTTTTGTATTAGACAGTTTTCATAATTTTGGTTGAGTACTATGGCACAGGGACATATCTATACGATTGGTGTAAATTTTAAAAGTTCCACTTTTGCTTTACTGGGAAAAGCATCTTTTTCTGATGAAGAAAAAGATACTTTTTCAAGGCTTTTATTGAAATCTTCTCTGATAGATGAAGTTTGTGTGGTATCCACATGCAATAGAAGTGAAGTTTACGTTAAAAGCAAATTCTCCGATGTTACCAAGGATAATCTTCAAGAATTCTGGCTTGGATTTAACTCAAAACTTAAAAAAACGGATTTTGAATGTTTTTATTTTTACCAGGACAAAGATGCCGTCAGCCATTTGTTCCGGGTCACTTCCGGCATGGATTCCATGATACCCGGAGAGACGGAGATTGTCGGCCAGATTAAAAAAGCATTTCTTTTGGCCGGTAAAATTTCCTCGGTGGGCAGCTATTTGAACCATTTGTTTGAGACGTCTTTGCAGGTTGAGAAGCAGATTCGATCTCGGACCGCAATATCTTACGGTGCTGTTAGTGTAGCTTACGCTGCTGTTGAATTGGCCCAAAAAATTGTTCATCGCATATCTGATAAAAAAGTATTGCTGATTGGCAGCGGCGAGACGGGACAACTGGCCGCCCAGCATCTTAGCCAAAAAGGG
Source organism: uncultured Calditrichaceae bacterium (assembly GCA_964456445.1). GTDB lineage: Bacteria > Calditrichota > Calditrichia > Calditrichales > J004 > CAYWBI01. The sequence continues at coordinate 40,147 of CAYWBI010000002.1, read as the reverse complement.
ACCGGTAAGATGTACATTGCTAATCGCACGCTAAAAAATGCCGAAAAAATAGCACAGGAAATAGGAGGGACAGCGCTGCCTCTAAATGAACTTTCCCGTATTTTACATAAGGTGGATATTGTTATTGGCGCAACATCATCCCCAAATTATATAATAACTTATCAGGATATGAAAATTGCGCTGAGCGCACGGGGAACAAAGCCAATAATAATGGTTGATATTGCGGTCCCGAATGATTTTGATCCGGACATTTCCCAATTTGAAAACGTCTTTTTACACAACATGGCATCACTTGAAAAAATTGTTGATACAAACAAAGTGCGTCGCAGGGAAGAATTTGATAAAGCCGAAACCTTTATTGAGGCCAATACTGAAAATTATTTGCAATGGCGCCGGCAACGCGCACTCAAACCAACGATTATATCCTTGCGGCATAAGATGGAAGGTATCCGGGCTGTCGAAATTGCCAAATATAAAAACCGGGTCAGCGAAGATCAGCTTGAGTTGGTAAACCAGGTAACACGCGGGCTGCTTAATAAGATTTTACATCTGCCTGTTTCGCATTTAAAGGATATGGAAGCAGCTAATCATGATAACGTTAACCAGAAATTGAATCTGGTACATGAAATTTTTGAATTACAGGAAGAATAAGATGGCTGATAGATATATCATTGGTTCACGCGACAGTCAATTAGCTCTGTGGCAAACCAATTGGGTCGTTAAAAATATAAAAAAAGAATCACCCGGTATAGATATGGATATTGTAACTTTAAAAGCCCAGGGTGATAATATTTTAGATGTTCCGCTCGCAAAAATTGGTGATAAGGGATTGTTTACCAAAGAATTGGACGATGGTCTGCTTAACAATAAAATTGATTTTGCAGTACACAGCTTAAAGGACTTACCAACCAAATTGCCTGCAGGACTCATTATTGCATCAATTACAAAACGGTGGGATTGTCGTGACGCCTTGATCTCGCGTGGGAATAAAACACTTGATGAACTTCCACAAAATGCCATAGTTGCAACGGGAAGCCTGAGGAGACAATCTCAGCTTTTAGCGTATCGGCCCGATTTGCATATTATAGATATTCGTGGGAACCTGCAAACCAGGTTTAGAAAGTTTAATAATTCTAACTGGGATGCGATGATTCTTGCTGCCGCAGGGATTGAAAGATTGAACTTGGGCAAACATATAAGTGAAAAACTGGATTTTGATATCATGCTTCCGGGAGTCGGGCAGGGTAGTTTGGCAATTGTCTGTAGGCAGAATGACCAGAGAACGACTTCTTTATTGGAGCATTTAAATAATATTGAAGCCGGACAGATGGCTTTAGCAGAACGTTCTTTTTTAAATGCCCTTGATGGCGGTTGTCAGGTACCTGTTGGGGCAAAGGCAAATATTGATGGTCAAAGGCTTGTTTTTCATGGGTTTGTTGGAAGCCCTGATGGGAAAACGGTTCTACGGGACAAGATTGAAGGCGATGTTTCTGACGCGGCCAGGATCGGGATTGAACTAGCAGAGAGATTGATGAGAGCCGGAGCGAACGAAATATTAAATATGATTAGGGGAGGCTCTTAATTATGGAAAGCTTAGAAGGTCTCCGTGTTCTTTGTTGCACAAGTCAAATGAAAGGTGAAAGCGCATTTGCAATTGAGCTAAAAAATTCAGGATGTAAAGTGGATATATTGCAAATGGGTACTCCTAATTATTATTGTCCCGGTATCGATGAAATTGATACAATTGCCAGGGAAATTTCATACACACACTGGCTTGTTTTTAGTAGTCCGTACGGTGTCAAGGCATTTCAAAAAATTAATGCGTTAAAAAATTTGCTTAAAAACGGGGCTGTAAATCCTCTGATTGGGTTGATAGGTAAAAAAACTTCAATGGCTTTCGAATCCGGTTTTACAAATTGTTTCCGGACCGAAACAGCAAATAGTTTTGATGGATTAATATATAAAATCCAACAAGGCCAGAAGGATGGAATTCAAAAAGTTTATCATATTACCAGTTTTGAATCGCCAGGGCTCATGCCGCTTGAAACGCCAGATACCATAAAGCTTAAACAGATGCCTTTATATGGGATTATACCGGTCAATTTAAACATGGCCCAAATACAGGATATAAAGGATAAAAGCTATGATTTAATATTTTTGAGCAGTCCCAGCATATATGAGTTTTTTAAACAAGTATCGGGTTTCTCAGATTTGTTAAAAACAGTCCCCCTGGCAACAGCCGGTATAAGAACAAGTAATCATATTACGGAAGATGGACAACCTGTTTCCATAATTCCTGAAACTCCAAAACCAGCGGCTCTGGTTGCCGCTATTAAATTTGAACTGAAACGTCAACAGAGATTGAATCTTAACCGAAAGGCTTTTGTAAAACAATGACTGACCCTCTATTTATTCGTGCGTGCCTAAACCAGCCTACAGAGCGAACTCCTGTATGGATTATGCGGCAAGCTGGGAGGTACTTACCTCAATATCGTGAAATAAGAAAAAAAAACTCGTTTTCGACAATGTATAAAACACCAGATCTGGCCACGGAGGTTACGCTTTTACCGGTTGATTTATTGGGTGTTGATGCGGCGATATTGTTTTCGGATATTTTAGTTGTTCCAGAAGCGATGGGTATGGAATTAAATTTTTTGGATAACCGGGGACCGGTATTTTCTAATCCTGTGCGGAATGAAGACCATTTGAAAAGGTTATCTGCAATAGAAAGCGACAGCGATCTTGATTTTGTGATCCAGGCAGTTAAACAAATTAAGGCAACATTAAAGCCTGAAATTCCTCTTATTGGATTTTGTGGCGCTCCCTGGACCCTTGCAACTTATATGATCGAAGGCGCTGCATCCAAAAAATTTAATTTTATTAAAGAATGGCGTTTTAATAGACCGGATTTGTTGGATGAATTATTAAACCGAATTACCAATGCGCTTATAAACTATTGCTCTGCACAGATCGATGCTGGAGCGCAGGCAATTCAAATATTTGATTCCTGGGCAGGTTTGTTGGATGCGGATGGTTATGAACAGTTTGCCATAAAGTATGTTCGGAAGCTTATCCGGTCGATCCGCCGCCCAAATGTCCCAATAATATATTTTCCAAAAGGTGGAATGCTCTGGTTGGAAAAAACACTCTCGGTAGATGCAGATGTAATTGGATTGGATTGGAATATAGCGCCATCAGTTGCCCGTTCGATAGTGGGAAATGCTGTGGCACTTCAGGGCAATCTTGATCCTACTGCCCTTTATGCACAACCGGACAAGATTCAACATTACACTCTTAAAATGTTAGAGGCATTTGGAGATGCTGGGGGGCATATTGCAAATCTTGGTCATGGCATTCTACCGGATATACCTGTTGAGCATGCTGCGGCATTTGTAGATACGGTTAAAAATAAAAGTGCACAATTTCATAAGACTAATGCCATGGGCGTTTAGGGGAAAAATATGAATAAACAAGTCTTTCAAGTAGATTTAAATGTCCTGGAAAAATACAATCAACCGGGGCCTCGCTATACAAGTTATCCAACAGCGGTCCATTTTAATTCAGATTTTAATGAACAATCGTTTATCCGGGAAATAAAATCATCAAATACGGGTGATAAAATGACGGATATTTCACTATATTTCCACTTTCCTTTTTGTCACGAGCTTTGCTTCTTTTGTGCCTGTAATATGATCGTAACACATAACCCGGTACGGGTGGAGCGTTATTTGGATCGCTTGAAGCGCGAAATTGAACTGATTGGGTCATATATCCACCCGGATAGAAAGGTCGTTCAGATGCATTGGGGGGGAGGGACCCCAACGTACTTAACACCGGACCAATTGCGTGACATTTATAATCATATCAACGGGCATTTTAATTTTTCTGAAGATGCAGAAATCAGCATCGAAATTGATCCGCGTACCGTAGGCGATAACAGACTATCCATCCTTAAGGAGCTAGGATTTAACCGGGTAAGTTTTGGATTACAGGATTTTAATCCTTTGGTACAAAAGGAGGTCAATCGTATTCAGACTTATGAACAAAATGCCTTTGTTATTGAAGAAAGCAGGCGTCTGAGTTTTGACTCTATAAATGTAGATTTGATGTACGGTTTACCACATCAAACAATAACGTCTTATAAAGATACGCTTGACAAAGTCTTATCTTTTTCACCGGACCGTCTCGCTGTATTTAATTATGCGCACGTTCCCTGGCTTAAAAAACATCAGGCTGTTTTGCCGAATGATGTCATGCCCGGCACATCAGAACGTCTTAATATACTGAAGCATGTGATCGAACGCCTAACCGGTGCAGGTTATGTATATATTGGTATGGATCATTTTGCACGTCCGGATGATGAACTCTCGCTTGCGATGGCCAACCGCACACTTTACCGCAATTTTCAAGGTTACAGTACACGTGCAAATACGGAAATATATGCCCTTGGAATGTCTTCAATAAGTCAGTTGGAAAGTGCCTATGCCCAAAACCTGAAATCCGTAAAAGAATATGAACAGCGTATTGATGCAGGCTTACCCGCTACCCATCTTGGTGTAAAGCTTACAGCGGAAGATCAACTCCGGAGGTATGTCATAAACGAAATCATGTGTAATAATAGGATTGTAAAGACGGAAGTTGAACGTCGGTTTAAGATCAGCTTTGATGACCATTTCAATGGGATAATGCCCGATCTTGATGTTTTTATTGATGATGGATTGGTGGAAGTTTCCACTGAAAAGATTGAAGTTCCAAATGAGGGAAGATTGGTTGTTCGTAATATAGCAATGGTCTTTGATGCTTACCTAAAGGCTGATTTACAAAAACCGACTCCAACATATTCAAGGACGGTATGATGGAAGATAAAATTTTGAGAAATATGAATACTGTGGTTCAACAAAAAACGCATGTCGATGTGGATGTATTAATTGTGGGCGCCGGCATATCGGGTCTAAGTGCCGCTTGTTTTCTAAAGAAAAAAGGCTATACCGTCATGCTGCTCGATAAAGCCAATCGGACCGGTGGGAATATCCGCACCGAGAAAAAAGATGGCTTTATAATAGAATACGGACCGAATAGTATTTTGGATACAACGCCGGCTATTCATCGGCTTATCAATATGCTCGGTCTTGACAATCAGGTGATTTATGCCGATAAAACGGCAAACCGGCGCTACATTTTGCGTGAGGGAGCATTGCATGCCTTACCTACGTCGCCGGTTTCTTTTTTTAAAAGTAAATTGTTTTCGGGAAAAGCCAAATTGCGGCTGATGCGTGAACCTTTTATTCCATCTTACATGGGTAACAAGGATGAAAGCCTGGCAGATTTCGTGATACGCCGACTTGGAAAGGAGTTTTTGGATTATGCCATAAACCCATTTGTTGCCGGTGTATATGCGGGGGCTCCTGAACATTTGAGCGTTGTTTATGGCTTCCCTAAACTTAAACAGTTGGAATTAAAATATGGGGGCCTTATTCGTGGTGCCGTACGCGGTGCGCGTGAACGCCGCAAATCTAAAGAAATATCCAAAAACCAGGCCAGGATGTTAAGTTTTACAGATGGCCTGGCAATGTTGACCGGCGCTGTGCAAAATTATCTCCAGGATGACGTCCGCTTATCGGCAAATATTACAGAAATACGTGCGGATGAACGAGGCGCAAGTATTTGTTACTATCTTGGCAAACAAAAATACAATCTTTCCGCTAAACAAATATTACTTACCGTCCCGGCCCAGGCCTATGAAACTCTTCCGTTGGATATGGGGGAAGAGTTTCTGAATTCGCTTCGTTCCATATATTACCCGCCGGTCAGCATGGTTTTTCTTGGGTACGATAGGGTTGATAAGGATGTGCCTCAGGATGGTTTTGGCTTTCTTGTACCCGCAAAAGAAAAAAGGAAAATTTTGGGCACATTATGGAGTTCATCAATTTTTAGCGGTCGGTCGGTGGCAAATGGGATGGCCTTGACAACCTTTGTTGGCGGCAGGCGTCAACCGGATCTTACAAGTTTAACATCGGAAGAACTCGTGGATTTGGTACGCAGGGAGCTTTCAGAAATAATGGGTATCAGAAACGAACCAACATTGTCCTTTGTAAAAAAGTGGCCGATGGCCATTCCTCAATACGTACCCGGGTACGGAAAAACATTGTCCATAATCGATCAGTTTGAGCGTGAAAACCCACATATCGTCATCGGCGGGAATTTTCGCGCTGGAATATCTGTTGCTGATTGTATAAAAAATTCTTTCCAAATTAGTGAAAAAATGGATCAAAAATTAAGACATACTTTAAATTAATAACTATTTACAAAACGAAAGGTTAGAAATGTACACTCCTTTTTTTCGTATGCGCCGTTTACGCGCAAATTCTTCAATCAGGGATATGGTCCGTGAAACAACTTTAAGCACGGATGATTTTATATTGCCACTTTTTGTTGTACCTGGCAAAGGCGTCCGAAATCCGATAAAAAGTATGCCGGGACATTTTCAGCTTTCTATCGATGAATTGGTTAAGGAAGCGAAACACGCCTTGGACCTGGGCATAAAATCCGTTATTCTTTTTGGCATTCCTGAGCATAAGGACGCCATGGGCAGTGACGCAACGAGTGATGACGGAATTATAAGCCTGGCCATACGTGCTTTAAAGGACTCTCTTCCCGAGCTGTTTGTTATAACCGATGTTTGTTTTTGTGAGTACACCGATCACGGACATTGCGGTCTTTTAAAAGACAATGATGTTGACAATGACGGTACATTGGCGATGTTACAGGATCAGGTACGCGTACACGCGCGTAATGGCGCGGATATGGTAGCCCCTTCGGGGATGATGGATGGTATGGTTGGCGCAATACGTGAAGCGCTTGATCAGGCAGGCTTTACCCAAATGCCTATTATGAGCTACGCCGTAAAATATGCTTCCGGCTTCTATGGGCCTTTCCGGGATGCAGCAGAATCCGCACCTCAGTTTGGCGATCGCAACAGCTATCAAATGGATCCGGCAAATGCCCAGGAAGCTATGCGCGAAGCAGCAATAGACATTGAAGAAGGCGCTGATTTGATTATGGTAAAACCTGCCTTGCCGTATCTGGATATTTTGTACCGGGTAAAGGAAGAATTTGGCATGCCCACGGCGGCCTATCAAGTCTCCGGCGAATTCGCAATGATAAAAGCCGCAGCAACGAACGGCTGGCTGGATCACGATCGGGTTATGATGGAATCGCTTATCTCTATTAAACGAGCAGGCGCGAATCTAATATTAACCTATTTCGCCATTGAAGCGGCAAAAAAATTACGTCAAGCTGAATAAAATCAGCCCATTTCTGTTTTAGAGAGAAGTAGTATGTTGACTATAAGCAAAAGCCGGGAATTATTTAAGCAAGCGCAAAGCATGATTCCCGGTGGTGTAAACTCACCCGTACGAGCATTTAACGCGGTTGGAGGGCAACCTATATTTTTTGAAAAGGGTGAAGGCCCATGGCTTTATGATGTGGATGGTAATCGTTATCTGGATTGCGTCGGTTCCTGGGGACCCATGATCCTGGGTTACGGTCATCCACGTGTGGTAGAAGCGTTAAAAAAAACAGTGGATCTTGGTACGAGTTTTGGCGCCTGTGTCGAGACTGAGATTGAACTGGCCCGGCTGATTATAAAAATGGTACCATCGGTAGAAATGATACGTATGGTAAATTCCGGAACGGAAGCCACCATGAGCGCCATCCGTCTGGCGCGTGGCTATACGGGGCGTGATAAAATAATCAAATTCAGTGGGTGCTATCACGGCCATGGGGATAGTTTTCTTATAGAAGCCGGTTCCGGCGCCACAACACTTGGTGTGCCTAACAGTCCGGGCATTCCTGCCGCCGTAGCCGCGGATACATTAATTGCAGAATATAACAATATTGAATCTGTGAAAAATCTGCTAATGGCCAATGATGGCGAAATTGCCGCAATTATTATAGAACCTATAGCTGGAAACATGGGAGTTATTCCGGCAGATAAAATTTTTTTACAAAATCTTCGTGAACTCACAGCGTCTCGAAAAATTATCCTTATATTTGACGAAGTAATGTCTGGGTTCCGGGTTGCAAAAGGTGGGGCACAGGCTTTATACGGTATAACACCGGATTTGACAACACTTGGGAAAATTATTGGAGGCGGTTTGCCTGTTGGGGCCTATGGTGGTAAAAAAGAGATTATGTCCTTTGTCGCCCCCATCGGGCCTGTGTATCAGGCAGGCACGCTATCAGGAAACCCTTTGGCGATGCGGGCAGGTCTGGAAACACTGCGGCAAATTGATGAACCTGGTTTTTATGAAACCCTGGAAAGAAATGCCGCACAGCTTGAATTGGGCATTAGGGACAATATGAAGCGCTTGGACGTAGCCTACTATACGACGCGTATAGGTTCGATGGGGTGCTTTTTTTTCTCGCATAAACCGGTCTATAACTATAACGATGCCAAGGAATGCAATACAAAGCAATATGCTGTTTATTTTCAATCATTGCTTGACAATGGGGTTTACGTTGCACCATCGCAGTTTGAAGCTTTTTTCCTATCAATACTTCATGGAGAGAAAGTGATTGAATATTTCGTTGATGCCCATTTTAAAGCTTTAAAAAAAGCAGTAGAAGTTTGACGCTTATGGACGGTAATTCTGACAGTCGAATCATTTTACTCGTTAACCTCGGTTCGCCAAAATCTACCAGTCTAAGTGACGTTCGTAAATACTTGCGCCAGTTTTTAATGGATAAATTTGTTATTGACGCACCATATATGATCCGTAAATTTATTGTAGAGTGCCTTGTCTTACCGTTTCGACCAAAAATATCAGCAGAAGCCTACAAAAAAATATGGTTGGAGGAGGGTTCGCCGCTTGTTGTGCTTAGCGAAAGGTTGACCGCGGGGCTGTCAACCAGGACTGAGCATCCGGTGGCGCTGGCCATGCGCTATGGCAACCGGTCTATTCCACAGGTTATCGATGAGCTGGCCGAAAGATATCCTCAGGCAGCGGAACTTTTCCTGTTGCCCTTGTACCCACACTACGCAATGGCCACAACCCAAACTGTAATAAACACAGTGGAAGGACATTTAGCCAGAAAGGGTTATTCCATTAAGCTGAAAGTTCAACCGCCTTTTTATGATGACAATCAATACATTGAAGCACTGTACCTTAGCATGAAACCCTATTTTGATCAACCATTTGACCATATACTATTTAGTTATCATGGGTTGCCCAAACGCCATATTCTAAAAAGTGATTCCACCGGGAAGCATTGTCTAAAAAAAAAGAATTGTTGTTCAACTTCTTCAGTTGCTCATAAAACGTGTTATCGCCATCAAACTTATCGCACAACACAATTACTTGCCAAACGTGCCGGTCTTGCTCCGGATCGGTTTACTTTATGCTTCCAGTCGCGCATCGGCCTGGATAGTTGGTTGCAGCCTGCCAGCGCCGATACGATATTGCGTCTGGCGGATCAGGGCGTAAAGAAACTTTTGGTGGCCTGCCCGTCGTTCGTAACGGACTGTTTGGAAACATTAGAGGAGATTGGCATACAAGGGAAAAACGCATTTCTTGCTGCAGGCGGTGAGTCCTTTGAATTAATACCTTGTCTAAATACACATCCCGCATGGGTGGAAGTGCTGGCCAGGTGGTGCAACGACGATATTGAAAATTCAAGGTAAAGTAAACAGCGCCTCGCGCAGTAATATTACTAACTAAGCAATTATAAACCGCATCGAATTGTCCCCCACTTTTCTTGGCAATTAATTCCCGCTATGGCTATCTTTAAATTGCAGCGCTAAATTTTATAAAATGTGTTATTTGAGGCGAGAATGTTTTTAGAAAAAAATATTCAATGGGAAAAGGGGATTTGTGGTATCTGTCCCGCCGGTTGCTGGATTGAAGCGGGAATGAAGGATGGTAAAATGGTCGATATCCGTGCGGATAAAAGCCATCAATTGGGGATGATTTGCCGCCGGGGCGAACATGCGCCGGAAATGATCTATTCCGAAAACCGCTTGAAATATCCCATGAAGCGCGTCGGCCCCAAGGGCAGCCATGAATTTGAACGCATCACCTGGGATGAGGCCTATGATATAATCGTTGAAAATCTGAACAAGATAAAGGCCGAATCCGGCCCCGAGGCGGTTTCCATTTATACCGGTCGTGGTTCTTTTGAGCTATCCCTGTGCGATATGTTCCAACCAAAGGGCGTGGCGGTTTCTTCCGCTTCCAATGTTTTGTTTCCCTTCGGTTCGCCCAATACCATGGGCGTGGGCGCCCTGTGTTATGTCTCCTTTGCCATGATTGCGCCGGACGTTACAATGGGACGCATGCTGGTCAATATGTTCACCGATATGGAAAATGCCGAGATGCTGGTGGTATGGGGCGCCAATCCGGCTACCGACTCTCCGCCGCTGGACATGTACCGTTTGGAAGCCGCGGCTAAACGCGGTTGTGATATTGTGGTCATCGATCCCCGCCACACGGAAACAGCCACCCGCACCGGCGCCGAGTGGGTTTCCATACGTCCTGGTACAGATGGCGCGCTTGCTCTGAGCCTGATTGAGGTTATGATCGATGAAGAACTCTATGATGATGATTTCGCGGAAAACTGGACGCATGGATTTGATCAACTGATTACATATACCCAACACTTCCGCCCGGAAATCGCCGAAAAAATCACCGGTGTCCCGGCGGATAAAATCCGTGATCTCGCCCGGCGCATCTGTAATGCCACGGGCGCCGCTCCGGTTATGTACACGGGGCTGGAATATTCCAATAGCGGAATACAGGCCATCCGTGCCGTACACACCTTATTTGCCCTTGCCGGGCATCTGGATACGCCCGGTGGGATTGGTCTTGCCATGCAGGGCACGCATTTCCCGATAAACCGTTCGTGCAATCAGGAAAACCCCAATTTAGACCTGGCGGTGGCACGGGAAAAAATCCCGGTATATAGCGACTACCGTGGTGAATCGCATGCCAGTGGGCTGGTGGATGCAGTGCTAAACGAAGACCCCTATAAAATCCGCGGACTTATTATTCATGGCGCTTCCTTATTGACTTCCTGGCCTCAAACACCAATCTGGCGTGAAACCCTCTCCAAACTTGATTTTCAGGTCTGTATTGATCGCCAAATGACCGCTGACGCTGCTTATGCCGATATCGTTCTGCCGGCCACCACCATGTTCGAAATCGATTCTTACATGGTTTACGGGCCGATTTTCCGTCTGCGTGAAAAATTGGTGGAACCGGTTGGCGAGGCACGTAACGATTATCTGATCATGGCCGAACTTGCCCGACGGCTTGGCTACGGTCACTTGTATCCACAAACGGAAGAAGAAATGATCCGTTTTGCGCTGGATGGCTCCGGTTATACACTGGAAGATGTTAAAAAATCAGGCGGAAGTGTGCAGATTACAACCCCTATGATGGAATATAAAAAATGGCAAAAGGGGGGTCTGCGTAAAGATGGCAAACCCGGGTTTGAAACACCGACCGGAAAATTTGAAGTTTTTTCTACGGTTTTGGATGATTATGGCTACGAACCGTTGCCCAAATACACCGAACCGGTAGAAGGGCCGCAGGCGGCGCCCGAGCTGGCCAAAGATTTTCCACTGGTCTTCAATTCCGGCGCCCGTCCACATACGGATTTCCGTTCTCAGCATCATGGGATAAAAGGATTGAACAAGGACAACCCCGAGCCAACCGTTGAGTTGAATGTGGAAGACGCGAAAGCACGCGGTATAGAAAACGGTGATTTGGTTGAAGTGCGCAGCCCGCGCGGGTCCGTACCGTTTAGAGCCCGGGTAAGTGCTGATATAGTACCCGGTGCGGTGGAGTGTAATATGGGCGGCGGAACACGCATCGGACCTAAGGCATGGCAAAAATGGAATGTGAACGAATTGACCGACTTGAGCAACTATGATGAAATATCCGGTTTCCCGGTTTACAAATCGCTTCTTTGCGAAGTGGTTAAAGTGGAGGCGGGGAGCCACGATATAAAGGCACGCTTAAAGAAAATTGAAAATATTTGTGGAACGTCCTTTAACCTTGTAAAAAATGGTTCAACAAAATCCAAACCTAAACGACGCATCTATCTTGATAACAATGCCACAACGCAGGTTGCCGACGCGGTGCGTGAAGCCATGCAGCCATTTCTTGGGAAAACTCATGGTAATCCGTCCAGCATCCATGGCACGGGGCGTGACGCCCGTGAAGCGGTGGAAAATGCCCGGCGTTCCGTAGCCCGCATGCTAAATACCAAACCCCGGCGGATTATTTTTACCGGTGGTGGTTCCGAAGCGGATAACCTGGCGCTAAAAGGCGTTGCTTTTGCCAATCGCGACAAAGGCAATCATATTATCACAACCCAAATCGAGCATCCCGCTATATTGCGCAGTTGTGAATTCTTGCAAAAGATGGGCTTTGAAGTAACGTATCTGGAGGTCGATGCAGTCGGCAGTGTTTCGCCCCAACAATTACAGGATGCGATCTCAGATAAAACGATCCTGGTCTCAGTTATGATGGCCAATAATGAAACCGGAACTATTTTGCCGATAAAGGATCTCGCAGCGGTTGCCCACAAACATGGGGTACTTTTTCATAGCGACGCCGTACAAGCAGTGGGCAAAGTAAAGATTGATGTGGCAGACCTGGATGTTGACCTGCTTAGTATTTCGGGACATAAATTCCACTCTCCGAAGGGTATTGGGGCATTGTTTGTAAAAAAAGGTATAGCCCTCGAGCCCCTTATCCATGGTGGCGGACAGGAACATGGATACCGGGCGGGCACCGAAAACGTTCCTTCCATCGTGGGAATGGGCAGGGCGGCAGAATTGGCGGTTAGCGCCCTCAGACAAACAAACAAGGTTGCAAGATTACGGGATAAACTGCAAAACGGGATTTTTAAATTAATTCCCGAAGCAAAAATCAATGGGGATTCGGAGAACCGCCTGCCTAATACGCTGAATATGACCTTGCCCGGTCTGCGGGGTGAATCGCTGGTTGTTGCAATGGATCAGCATGGTATTTCCTTTTCATCCGGTTCGGCCTGTAAATCCGGCTCACCAAAACCAACCCATGTATTAATGGCCATGGGGCGTAGTGAAGAAGAAGCACATTGTGCTGTTCGTTTCTCATTGAATGATGACACAACCGAACAACAAATCGAAAAGGTGCTTACGGAATTGGAACATGTACTCGATGAAATTTCCACGACGGTTCGCTTTCTACCCTGTAAGTAAGCCGTTCTTCTAAGCTATATATTATTGAGTTTCATGCTATTGATAATTGAAACGATAGGTGCAAACCGGTAAATTAAGGATTATAAGATTTTTAACCGGCAGTAACCAGGAAATATAACCTTTTATTACAAAGCCCATACAGGACTTTATCTTGAATTATCAGGAATTAAAAAACAAACTTTCACAATATGGCCAGGAAGATATCCTGCGTTTTTGGGATGAGCTCAGCGCAGAGAAACAAGAATCCCTTTGTTCGCAGATAGAAAAAATCGATTTTGAACTGCTGCAGTCATTGATAAACTCCATCGATTTAGAAAAAGATAGCAGTCCGAGAGTGATGCAGCCGGATACCGTTATCTCCCTTGCACAACGGTCTCGGTTGGATGCCGACATGCAAAAGCAAGGCGAACAATTACTTCGAGAGGGAAAGGTAGCCGCTTTTCTGGTAGCAGGAGGGCAGGGCTCACGGCTCGGATATTCAGGGCCAAAAGGTATTTATCCGATCACACCGATCAAAAATAAATCCCTTTTCCATCTGCATGCCGAAAAAATCCGTGCAATGGGTATGTATTACCAGACGGTTATTCCATGGTATATCATGACAAGCGAGGCCAATCACGATCAAACCATCGCTTTTTTTCAGGAGAATGATTATTTTGACCTTGGCCGGGAAAATATTATGTTTTTTAAACAGGAGATGTTACCGGCCGTTGATTTAAAGGGTAAATTAATCCTGGAAGATAAGCACAAACTCTTTATGAGCCCCAATGGGCATGGTGGTTCGTTAAAAGCCATTTATGATAGTGGCGCATTGCGGGATATGCAGCAACGGGGGATAGATTATCTTTTTTATTTTCAGGTGGACAATGTACTGCTTAACATTTGTGAACCGGCCTTCCTCGGTTACCATCTGTCTTATCAGGCAGAGATGTCCAGCAAGGTGGTACGCAAAGCCTATCCGCAGGAAAAGATGGGCGTTATCTGCCGGCTTAACGGGAAAACCGGTGTTGTGGAGTACAGTGATTTAAGTGAAGAAGAAATGTATGCAACGAACGCAGACGGGGAACTAAAATTCTGGGCAGGATCCATCGCCGTCCATATCCTTAATGTGGATTTTATCGAATCGGAAAATAAACGTGGTTTTCGGCTTCCCTATCATATTGCATTAAAAAACATTCCCGGCATTAATGCTTTGGGGCAGCCATTGGATGCAGAAGAAAAAAACGGTTATAAGTTCGAGACATTTGTTTTTGATGCCCTAGCGCATTGTAAAAATACGATATCGGTTGAAACAGCCCGGGAAAACGAGTTCTCGGCGGTTAAAAACGGCAGCGGTGTCGATAGCCCGGCGACGGCCAAACGCGATTTAATAAACTTGTACAAAAGATGGCTAAAGGAAGTTAATATATCCGTGCCCGACAATGAGCATATAAAAATTGAGATAAGTCCACTATTTGCATTCTCGCCCGAAATGCTTAGACTAAAGAAAAAATTAATCCCAAAAATAACAAAGGACACCTATCTTGGAAGCTGAACAACAACATTCTTTTCAATCGCTTTCGGCCGGCTATTTGCGGCAGAATAAAATGTATTGGCTGATGGTTTTGATCGGCATGCTCGGTTTGATACTTATTACCTATTTTTTAGACGCCTATAATCTCTATCATCCCTTTCTACCGGAGAATGCTACCGTTTACGATAAGCCTTTTATGGTTTTGATTATCCTCTTGCTCTTTATTGCATTTTATATGCGCAGACGTTTTCTGGTTACAAGCGTCATCGTTAAAAAGGCTACATCAAAAATGCGTCAAAAATACGGACGTGAATTTTCATCCGATGTAAAGCTTTATCAAGGCAGTTTAACAGAGCTAAGAAACATCTACATGCGTGTCTGGACATTGGCAAATATCATTACGGTCGTTGCTTTTTTATTTTACAGCCTTTCGGGTCAGATCAATAATTTTTATATTTATGCCCTTGCCGGTATTTATACGATCATCACAACTTTTCCATCAGATATACATGTAAAATATATTTATGATAAAATATTTAATAACACGGTGGATTAAAACATCCATAGATATAAAATGCAGATAAACGAACTATTTAATAAGAGTGACAAGCCGCTGTCAGCGGACGTTGAAGCGGATAAAATTTTAAGCGGGGACCTCCTGATGCATAGGGGTTTAAACCGTTTTTCCGCAAAAAATTTAAGTGTTAAAACAGCAAACGCGCCGGAACGGCTCAAAGCCGCCAGACAAAATTTTACGGATGCTGTATTTTGTTCCAGCATCGATTTGGCACGTATCGAGCAGGGCTGGCAGGTGGTACCCAATCCTTGCCTGGCCTCTGCAGGAAACGCCCCTCTCGCCATATTAAGCTTTGACTCGGCAGAAACAGATCTTTCCCGTATTCAGCGTACGGTAGCGGAGCCCACAATTGAAGCAGCGCTGCAAATTATCCTCAGGGAAAAATATAATGTAGAGTGTACGTTTTTTGATAAGAGCGATGACGGGAATGTAAATTGCCGGTTGCTGATCGATGAAGATGCACTCCGTTATGGCCGGAAGAGTATCAAATATATTGATATTGCCGAGGAATGGCTTGATTTATGTGGCTTTCCCCTTGTTTTTGGCTTTTGGCTGATCCATGAAAGTAACTATACACTGGATACCCGTTTGTTTGAAACGGCTCATCAGAAATTTTTTGAAAATGCCGCGCTGGGATTCGGCGATATTATGCCGGAAAAATTCAGGGATTTTGTACAGGATGCTGTTTGTAATAAAATGATATATGTATTTGATGATGATGTGAAAGAAAGTTTGGCGGAATTTTATAATTATGCCTTTATGTACGGGCTGATAGAATACATCCCAAAATTTGATTTCAGGGAATAAAGTGCTTTGCCCCGCGGATGCGGAAAGACCCGAAGAAGAACGTTTGTATTAAACGAGTAGAAAGTTTGGACCGCATCGACTGTGTCGATGCTTTATCCTAGAACCGGAAAATTATACCTATGCCAAAAATGGTGTTAGGTAATTTCTGCCCGGCCCGCCTTATGCTACCATTCGATCATATTGAATCGACGCAGTCGATTCGCTCCAAAATACCGTGACGATGCATTATCCTGGAACCGAAAAATTATACGTATGCCAAAAATGGTGTTAGGTAATTTCTGCCCGGTCCGCCTTATGCTACCATTCCGATCATTTTGAACCGACGCAGTCGATTCGCTCCAAAATACCGTGACGATGCATTATCCTTTTACCGAAAATTATACGTATGCGAAAAATGGTGTTAGGTAATTTCTGCCCAGCCCGCCTTATGCTACCATTCCGATCATTTTGAACCGACGCAGTCGATTCGCTCCAA
>CAYWBI010000002.1:0-23426 GCA_964456445.1 uncultured Calditrichaceae bacterium | reverse complement strand
ACCTGCCCGGTGCAAGAGAATAGTAATTGGTCATTAGTCATCACTTTAATCGAATTATTAATTGTTCATTATTAATTATTAATTTCCCACCATTTTTTTTACTTCTTACTTCTTACTTCTTACTTCTTACTTCCTACTTATGATATTCCAGATGTTTCGCCATACGCAAAACCTTATTACCCAGATCCATATCCGTTTTTATTATTTGTTCAATGGATTCAATGGCGTGGATGACCGTGGAGTGATCACGGCCGCCAAAATGCAGACCGATAGAAACCAGGGATTGCCGGGTCATTTTCTTGGAAAGGTACATGGCCACCTTGCGGGCATAGACGATGTTTTTCTTACGTGTCTTGGAGCGGATCTGGTCGCTGGAAACGTCGAACACCTTTGCACATTGGTCAACAATGGAGTCGATGTTCAATATCCCCTTGTTGGGCCGTGCAATTTCAGCAACAATGGAGCGGGCCATATCGATGGTGGGCTCGGCGGAGATAAATGTCACCTGGGCCATAATCTTGGTCAGGGCGCCTTCCAGTTCGCGCACATTGTCCACAAGATTTACCGCCAGATATTCCAGGACGTCCGAGGGGATATCTAAACCGCTTTCATCACATTTGCGGCGCAGGATGGCCAGCCGTGTTTCAAAATCCGGTGGCTGGATATCGACGATCAGCCCCCATTTAAAACGGGAGATCAGCCGGTCCTGCAGGTCTTTCAGTTCATTGATTGGGCGATCGGAAGTAAGCACAATCTGTTTGCCATTTTGATGCAGATCATTAAAAGTATGAAAGAATTCTTCCTGGGTCTTTCCTTTGTTGGAAAAAAACTGGATATCATCCAATAATAAAATATCACATGAACGGTAAAAAGAAGAAAATTCCGAAACCTTGTTTTGCTGGATGGAAGTTATAAAATGTGACGTAAAGGTTTCACTGGAAGCATAAAAAACCTTTATCGCCGGGTTTGATAATCGGGCATGGTTCCCAATGGCCTGGATAAGATGTGTTTTTCCAAGACCGGTACCACCATAAATAATAAGTGGGTTATATTGGGTCTTTCCGGGCGAGTCGCCAACTGCTTTGGATGCGGCCGTGGCAAAATTATTATTGTCCCCGACAATAAAATTTTCAAAGGTGTAATTCTCATTGATTTTAGTAGAGAATTGTAAACTGTGGGTTTGTTGTGGCTTTTGCTGTGAGACCGACTGCGGCATGTCCCAGTCGTCCTGGCCATAAGGTGAATCGGTACTTGTTTGCTTCGGTGCTACCCGGTATTTTATCTTTTTACTGTCACCCAAAATTTGAATGATGGCGCTCTGTAGCAATTCCGAATAGTGGTTGTCGATCCACTCGCAAAAGAAACGGTTTGGTACGTTTAATTCAATTTCGCTGTCTGTGATGCTTTGTATTTCTATTGGGGCAAACCAGGTATTAAAACTCCGGATATTGATATTGCTTTTTATAAGCTCCAATATGTTTTGCCACAACGGATTTATTTCTGGTTCAGAGCGTAAAGCAACACTGCCGGGCATACTTGAATTCCTTGAATAATATGATTATCCACAAATCATTTTTAACACTATATTGACGTTTAAAAAAGATAAAACACGTCATATACTGTTAACAGTAGGGACTAATCTTCCTAAATATATAATTATTAATAAATTGGCAGGGTTAGATGTTTCGGCTGCATTTACGGAGTTCCCAGATTCTCCACGGGTTGTGGATATCCGTAAGTTTTCCACATCTTTTCCACATAGCACTAATTGCATTGATTAATAGTAAATGCTGGAGATGGTTTATGTCAAGAGCCTAAGGACACTTCTGTGTCAAAATCGTGAAACTTTTTTTGTTCGGGTCGTTATGTGTTGATAATTAAAGATTTATATCATGTAAAAAAAATAAATATTTTTAAATTTTATACCAATGTTTCACGGGTTTATCGATAAGCCCATATAAAATCGCCTCTCTAACATCAACAAGTTTCACAGAAAAGTTGAGGGTTATCAAGAATTTGCTGGATATAAATATATAAGGGGTGTAATTTATAATTTTAAAACAGGGAGGATAAATGAAGAAGATTAAAACGGACCGGGCGCCCGCCCCAATTGGTCCATATTCTCAGGCAATTGAAGCCAATGGTACCGTTTATACATCCGGACAGATTGCCATCGATGTAAATAACGCCAACGCAATACCTGAGTCCATAAACGAACAAACACATCTTGTTATAAAAAACCTGGACAATGTACTCAATGCGGCGAGCTTAAAGCTTGCAAATGTCGTTAAGACTACAATTT
The DNA here is from genome assembly GCA_964456445.1 of uncultured Calditrichaceae bacterium. Taxonomy (GTDB): domain Bacteria; phylum Calditrichota; class Calditrichia; order Calditrichales; family J004; genus CAYWBI01. The sequence goes on along the minus strand of CAYWBI010000002.1, from coordinate 21,124 downwards.
ATTTAAAAAACATGGATGATTTTTCGACGGTCAATTCGGTATATAGCCAGTATTTTGATACCTCGAAACCGGCGCGCTCAACGGTAGAAGTCAGTCGATTGCCGAAGGATGTACTTATTGAAATGGACTGTGTCGCTGTCCGATAGCGTCATGGATGCCTATGAAAATTTATATTGTTGTTTTTGTTTTTACGTCAAGTCTTCTTTTTGCACAACAAACGGCCACCCCGAAGACCGCCGTGACCAATACTAAAACCATCTCACCGGAAACGGCGCTGGTGCACAGTTTGGTATTGCCGGGATGGGGACAGTTGAATCAGGAAAAATTATGGCATAGCGCCTTGTTTTTTGGCGTGGGGACGAGCCTTTATTACAATGCGGCATATCAGCTATATCGCTCCGCGCATAGTAATGAGAAATGGAGGCAGGATAAAGGTCGGACAATATTGTCCATGGCGGTGTTTTTCCATCTGTTAAATGTGTTGGATGCCTGGGACAGAAGCATCCATGAAAAACCACAATATTGGAACAGTTCACTCTTTAGCAATAAACCCCTAAAATCGCCATGGGGAGCAAGTTTACGTTCACTGATGCTCCCGGGCTGGGGACAGATTTATAATGAACAATATTTAAAAGCCGGTATGTTTGCCGGATTAACGGGCTATATATCTTATACGATTTATAATAATGACCGCCTTTATAAAAGAACACACGAAGGGCGTTATCTTGATCAACGGACACGTTTTTATTGGTATTTGGGGCTTTCTTATATTTTGATGATTGGCGACGCCCAGGTCGATGCTTATTTGTATAAATTCGACAAGACAACAAAGCTGCTGATCAATCCGAAGATAACCAATAATTCAACATCGCTAAATTTTCGCCTGGAATTTTAATGCAAAAATTACTGATATTGATTGTATTTTCCGCTATTGTCAGTGGACGTGGCCAGGGATTTGTGGACTTTTCCCTGCAAAATAAGCCAGCGCTAAAGCAGAAGCAGCAGACCAAAATCGTTGATAATTGGTTCGGGGTAGATAAAGGAAGACACCTTGTGGCAAGTTTTATCCTGACCGGCTTTTCCCAACTTAGTTTACATCGTTATTTCAAACAGGGTAAACAACAAGCGCAATACGGTTCCATAGGATTTTCAATAAGTGTTGGTCTTGGCAAAGAGCTATGGGACAGTACAAAAAAAGGCAATCACTTTTCCTGCAAGGATTTAACTGCAAATCTCGTAGGTTCTTTGCTGGCAATATTAATTCTTGCACCTTCCTGAATTTTATAGCTTTGAGTTCATAAAAATTATAAATTCAAAGCTTTCCAATATAAAATGAAATGGACAAACAATGGTTGATGAAAACCTGGATAAACCCAGCGATTTCTGTGGCGTCGTTGGTATTTATGGCACGCCAAGAGCGGCGATGTATTCATATTTGTGTTTACATTCATTGCAGCATCGTGGCCAAGAAAGCGCAGGCATAGTATCCAGCAATGGGCATCAAATAAAAAAACATCTTGGTATGGGGCTTGTCTCCGATGTTTTTTCCGAGGATGATTTACAGGCGCTCGAAGGGCATATTGCCATTGGCCATAACCGTTATTCCACAACCGGTGATTCCGCCGCGCTAAATATCCAGCCCATTGTTGTAAGGCACAAGGATGGGATACTTGGGGTGGGGCACAACGGTAATTTAACAAATTCATCGAAACTTAAAGCTGCCCTGGAAGCCCGCGGCTCCATATTCCAAACAACCACCGATAGCGAAGTTTTACTCCATCTTGTTGCAAAATCATTGGCTTCATCGATAGAAGACAAAATTCAGGATGCAGCACGCCAGGTTGAAGGGGCCTTCAGTCTGGTATTCCTTACAAAGAAAAAATTAATTGTTGTAAGGGACCCTTTCGGTTTTCGTCCACTCGCCCTTGGCAAAATTGATGACGCCTATGTCACCGTATCGGAGACGTCGGCGCTCGACCTTATAGGCGCCGAATATATTCGTGATGTTAAATGCGGTGAAATGCTTGTTTTTGATGCCGATGGCATGCATTCACATTTTCCCTTCGAAACAAGAAAAGCCGCCCACTGTGTTTTTGAGTTTGTGTATTTTTCCAAACCCGACAGCCGGATATTCGGGGACTATGTGGATAAAACCCGGCGTAAGCTGGGTAAAAACCTGGCCCTTGAATGCCCCGCTGAAGCGGACATAGTTATTTCGGTCCCGGACAGTAGCAACACTACCGCCCTTGGCTACTCCGCCCGAAGCGATGTGAAATTCGAAATTGCCCTGATACGTAATCATTATGTGGGCCGGACATTTATAAAGCCAACCCAGGAAAAACGCATATCCAGTGTACGTTTAAAATATAATACCGTCAATGGCATATTAAATAATCGCCGGGTGGTTATCGTCGATGATTCTATCGTCCGGGGCACAACGCTAAAACAAATTGTACAGGCCATTCGCACCGCGGGCGCCAGGGAAGTGCATCTACGCATCAGTTCACCTCCGATTAAGTATCCCTGTTATTACGGGATGAATTTTCCAACCCGTGAAGAACTTATTGCGTCAAATAAAACAGTGCAGGAAATTTGTACATATCTTAATGCTGATTCTCTCGATTATTTATCCGTTGATGCATTGTTAAAATCGATGCCTTCCGAGGACGGGCAATCATATTGCACTGCATGTTTTTCCGGGGCATATCCCTTGCACATAAAGGATCTGGATTAATCGTTTATGTTAAAAGGAAAACGTATATTAGATTATTTTTTTGTACTGCGTCCGATGTTGTTTCTGCCTGGGTGGTCAACATTGCTGGCAGGCTATTTTGTTTTTTCCCGAGGCACAGTTTTCCCGACATACAATGCGATATTATCCATAGACTACTTACGGATTATACTTGGGATGCTCGCTTTTGCTTCTGCCATGGGAGCGGCATTTTTACTGAACCAACTGGAAGATATTGAATCGGACAGGGAAAACAATAAGTTGTTTTTTTTTGCCGATGAAATTATAACGAAAAAAGAAGCGCTGGTTGAAACCTTCTTATTAATTGGGCTGGCCTTGTTCACATCTGCTTATTTAGGGCTTTATGTGTTTTTATGGCTTGTTTGTTTTTTAATCGTTACCGGCTATTTATATAATTATTCACCTTTTTCGTTAAAGAACAGACCGTTGCTAAGTCTGGCGTCCAATGCACTGATGGGCGGCCTGGCCTTTGCGGTCGGCTGGTCCCTGAACAATTCACAACCCGGTTTAGTGATTATCGTTGATATGTTGCCTTACCTCTTCCTAAATACGGCGCTTTATTTTTTTACAACCCTGCCGGATATTGAGGGGGATGTAAAAAGCAGGAAAGAAACCCTTGCTGTAAAATACGGTACGAAAAAAATAATTATTGTAGCGCTATTTTGCTATGCACTTTCTGTTGGTTTTGCGGTACTGAATAAAGATTATTTTATTGGTCTTATTTTGGCCGTGTCCGCACCACAATATATTCGTCTGATTTTAATTCAGCAGGTTAAATATGCCATTAAAACAACCAAATACACCATACTTTTTTTCTCTATTGCTATATGTATAAAAATCCCGTTTTATTTAATTGTGATAAGCGGGATAATCCTTCTAACAAAATGGTACTATAGGTACCGATTTAATTTTGATTATCCAAATATAAAGGGAGTATAATTTGCTCGGAAAGATTAAATCCAGCTTGTCAAAGACCCGCAGTGGCGTTTTTTCCAAAATAAACAGATTGATGACAGGCAAGCGTATCATTGACGATGATCTGCTCGATGAATTGGAAGAGATATTGATACGTGGCGATGTGGGCATTGATTCCGCCACAGAAATTATCGAGAATATCCGCAAACGGGTTAAAAGAGAAAAGTACCAAACAGCGGACGAACTGGATACACTTATAATTGATGAGATAAAAGAACTGCTTACCTTTGACCCGGTAATATATCCGGATAACAAATTGATTGTGCTGCTGATGGTTGGCGTCAATGGCACGGGTAAAACAACTTCAACGGCCAAGCTTGCAGGATATTTTAAAAGAAAAGGTAAAAAGGTAATGCTCGCCGCAGCCGATACCTTTCGGGCAGCGGCTATCGAACAGTTGGAAACCTGGGGCAAACGACTGGATATTCGTGTTGTAAAGCATCAGGCCAATTCCGATCCGGCAGCAGTGGTTTATGACGCATGCAGTGCGGCTAAAGCACAAAATATGGATGTTTTAATAATCGATACGGCGGGCAGGCTGCATAACAAAGTAAACCTGATGAAGGAATTGGATAAAATTCACCGGGTTATCCAAAATCAAATCGAAAACGGACCTCATGAAACCATTTTGGTTTTGGATGCAGGCAATGGCCAAAATGCAATAAATCAGGCACGTGAGTTTATAAAAGTTGCCAACGTGGATTCAATATTTCTTACTAAATTAGACGGCACGGCCAAGGGAGGCGTTGTTATAGGCATTAAACGTGCGTTAAATATCCCCGTGCGTTATATTGGAGTTGGTGAACAAATTGATGATATTGAAATGTTCAACCCCGAAGAGTTCGTGAAAGGATTGTTTGATAAATAGATGAAAAAAGTACATATCACTACATTAGGCTGTTCCAAAAATTTGGTCGATTCAGAAGTGCTCACCGGGCAACTGGAAGCACATGAATTTGAAATGGTAGATGAACCGGCTGATTCGGATCTGATCATAGTAAATACGTGCGGCTTTATCCAAAGTGCCAAGGAAGAATCTTTACAGGCCATATTCGAGGCCATCAAACTTAAAGAAGACGATCCCGCTAAAAAAGTTTTTGTAACCGGCTGTTTATCCGAACGCTATAAACCGTATATTGAAAAAGAAATACCCGAGGTTGATGCAATTTTTGGTACAGAGGCCTATAAAGAAATTCTGGGCGCTCTCGGGAAAAAACATGCCGCCAATGATAATTTGCACCGTATGCGCAAGGTTACCACACCACGCCATTTTGCGTATCTTAAGATTTCCGAAGGGTGTAACCATACATGTGCCTTTTGTGCAATACCGGGGATTCGTGGAAGGCTCAGGAGCCGAACCATTGAAAGCCTTGTGGGGGAGGCAATAAAACTGGCCGCCAACGGCGCAAAAGAACTGATACTTATTTCTCAGGATACATCCTCTTACGGAAAGGATATATATAACAAACAAAATATAGTTGATTTACTTAAAGCGCTTGCAGAGATTGATGGTATCGAATGGATACGGGTCCTGTATTGGTACCCGACAAACTTTCCTTTCGAAGTGATACAACTTATGAAAGACAATCCTAAAATTTTACCTTATATCGATATGCCGATTCAGCATGTAAGCGACCGTATGTTACAACTCATGCGCCGGGGCGAACGAAAGGAAACGATTTATAAAATATTCAATAGGATTCGTGCTGAGATTCCACATATTACCCTGCGTACAACCTTAATTGTCGGGCATCCCGGTGAAACAAACGATGACTTTAGTGAACTGCTCTCTTTTATAAATGAATTTCAATTTGACAGAATGGGCAGTTTTTTATATTCTGATGAAGAAAATACGCCGGCGTACCTACTCCACAATAAGGTTGATGTGGAAGTTGCCAGGCAGCGTCAGGATGAGTTGATGTCTGTTCAACGCGATGTATCCAGTAATAAAAATGCACAATTGATAGGAAGTGTTCAGCGTGTATTGCTGGATGAATATGATATCCACACCGCCACTTATATTGGGCGGACTTATCGGGATGCCCCGGAAATTGATAATGAAATAATCATCACCGTTGATAAAGAATATTCTTTTAGACCAGGTGATTTTGCGGATGTAGAAATTATTGATAATGGAGAATATGAACTTTTTGGACGTTTTGTCGGGTAAAAGTTAAACTGAAAGAGGCAACCATGTATAAAATAAAAATATCGTTTATTTCCATTCTTCTGCTTATAACGTTCAATGCCACATCTTCTTTTGCCCAGTATTTTGAAGAAAACCATCTTAGCGGGGTTGGCATCCCATATTTCGAAGTTGCCCTGGAACGTCAATTTACCGAAAAGCCGGGTCAGCAAAGGGTGCTTATCCTTGGCAGTATATTAAACGATGATCTTACTTTTGTAAAGTCCGATACAAATGGATATGATGCGGAAATTGAGTGGATCATTGCCATTTATGATAATGACGAAAAACTTATTTTTTCACGCACGTCATCAGAAAAATACCATGTGGCGGAATTTGTAAAAACCAATAGCCGGACCGACAAACGGATAATCAAAAATCAAATTCTACTAAACACGGGTGAATATAAATTTTTAATCCGAACAATTGATTTAAATTCCAAGAAGTCCTCACAGCGCAAAATAAAAGTCAGTATCTCCGATTATCAGAATAAGGATGTTGCCATAAGCGATTTGATGCTTTTAAACAATATAAGCATTGATTCGTCCGGTTGGTTAAGCGATTTTGAACCTGTTTTTGTGGAAAACTTTACCGACCGGCAAGGGGTCTTTTATATTTATTTTGATGTTTATTCAAAGCTACCGAACAAAAACGTCCTGGTAAAATACGAGTTTGTGACGAGTAAAAATAAGGTGGATTTTGATTCAACGCTTCAAGACACCATCTCCGGGAAAATAAAATCAATCTTGATAAAAATACATAAAAATCTGTTTAAGGCAAGTCGATATAAGCTAAAAATTTCCGTAAATGTCGGCGGCGAGGAAATTAAAAAGGAAAAAAAATTAACTTTTTTCTGGAAGACCGTGCCCAGTACATCGGAAGACATACATACCGCTCTTCTCGAAATGAAATATATCTTGTCCTCGGATTCAATGAGTGCGTATATCGATAGCGATCTGAAAGAGCAAAAGGCCTTTTTTAAAAGGTTCTGGCGAGCCAGGGACCCCAATCCCGATACAAAAAAAAATGAATTGATGGATGAGTATTTTAAGCGTATCAACTATGCCAACCAACATTATTCAAGTTTTTCTTCCCCAGGGTGGATAAGCGACCGCGGCCGGATACTTGTTAAATTTGGGCCTCCGGATGATGTGGAGCGTCACCCATTCGAACTGGATACACGCGCTTATATTATATGGAGATATTATAGCTTAAAGAAAACATTCGTATTTGAAGACTATTCAGGTTTTGGTGACTATCGCTTGAACCCCAATTATACAAATATTGAATATGAGTAATGGTATCACTTACGATTTTCATCGATGTGTGTGCATCCTAAATTAATTCAAGTAAAATATTTATTATCTGTGACCCGTATGTGACAGTCGGATCTTATTCTGGTACTTTAAAAATAAAAGAGGATAATATGGAAAAGAAAGTTTTAATAATCGAAGATGACCCGGACATTGCGGATTTGCTGGAGTTGCATCTTAAAGATTTACAATTAAGTCTCGACAGAGCTGTTGATGGTGAGAATGGATTGCAAAAGGCTTTGGAGAATGACTATGAACTGGTCATTTTAGATTGGATGTTGCCTAAATTGAATGGACTTGATGTCTGTAAAAAAATCAGACAGGAAAAAAAGAGCTTGCCCATTCTTATGCTAACGGCAAAATCAGAAGAATTTGACAAGGTCTTGGGGCTTGAACTTGGTGCTGATGATTTTATGACCAAACCATTTAGCATCCGTGAACTGATCGCAAGGATAAAGGCAATTATCCGAAGGGTAAATGCAGTTATTGAAGATCAAACATCCAGCGATGTCAGTGAGCTTTCCTTTGGCGATCTGAATGTAAATCTGGAAAAACGTAGGGTTTTGCTTGATGGAAAAAACATTGAACTGACAGCTAAAGAATTTGATCTGCTGGCATTGTTCGCCGCCAATCCTGGTAAAGCATATACAAGGGAAAATCTTCTTAACATTGTCTGGGGATATCAGTTTACAGGCTATGAACATACCGTTAATTCACATATAAACCGTTTACGTGCCAAAATAGAAAAAGACCCCTCACAACCCAAATTTATCCGTACAGTTTGGGGCGTGGGCTATAAGTTTGCCGATTACGAGGACTTTGAAGAATGAAACAGTTCTTTCGGACTTTTTTTGGAAAAATTTCATTAATATTTTTTGTATTATTGATTTTGTTGGGAGGCGTCCAAACTTTTATATCGATTAACTCATCGATGAACTTTGTTTGTGAAACCGATCAAACACTAAACAGAAACCTGGCACGAAACTTAGCTGTAAAGTTTGAACCTTTTGTAAAGGACAGTATCAATTTTGCCGGGGTGGAACCCATCATTCAGGAACTGATGTTAATGAATCCAAGGGTTGAAATATATTTACTCGATCCTTCGGGCAATTTGGCGGCCTATTTCTCGGACCCGGTAAAAATCAAAAGAAAACACATCAACCTACGACCGATAAAAAAATTTATAAATCCTGGCCTGAATGCCCGATATCCGATTATGGGCGATGATCCAAAATCATTAAAAAAAGAAAAGGTGTTTTCTGCCGCTTCTTTGGACATGGGTTCAAAGGGCAAGGGATATATTTATATCATCCTTGGCAGTGAGATTTATGATAATGCAATAAACGGCGTCGGCGGAAGTTATATTTTAAGTACAACGGCCCTTACTTTTGGAATCATTTTATTTTTTGGTGGGATTTTAGGCTCTATTTTATTTTTCAATTTAACCAAGCGCCTCAGAAAGATGACGGTTGCCGTCAAGGAATTCGAAAAGGGCAATTATGGTGAGCGTATCGAAGTAAAATCGTCTGATGAGGTAGGGCAGTTGACCTTTGCTTTTAACCATATGGCTGATACGATTACCGGGAATATCGAGGAACTCAAACAAAATGATATCCTCCGTCGTGAACTCATTTCTAACATTTCGCATGATTTACGGAGCCCACTGGCCTCAATTCAGGGCTATATCGAAACAATACTAATGCGCGACGATAAACTTTCGATCGATGAACGAAAGCATTTTCTAGAAATTATATTGCGTGGGGTTATCAATCTTAATAATCTGGTTAATGAACTTTTTGAATTATCCAAGCTTGATGCATCTCAGTCAAAAGTAAATTTGGAACCCTTTGGCATTGCCGAGCTTGTTCAGGATATAGTCCTGAAATTTCAGCCACAGGCTGAGGATAAAAAAATCAATCTTATCACAAAAATGCCAAAGAATGTACCGCTTGTTTTAGGTGACATTGCCATGATCGATCGTGTTATATCCAATTTAATCGATAATGCTTTGCGCTACACTCAGGAGAATGGAAAAGTTGTCATTGATATGAAACTGGAAAAAGATGAGCTATGTATAAATATCCAGGACAACGGCAATGGCATTCCGGCAAAAGATTTAGAACATATCTTTGACCGTTTTTACCGGGTAGAAAAGAGCCGCTCAAAAAATTTAGGTGGTTCCGGGTTGGGGCTGGCCATAGTAAAAAAAATCGTAGAGGCACATCATAGCAAAATCAATGTAACCAGTGAGCTGAATAAAGGAACACAGTTTTCTTTTACCTTAAAACTATACCAAAATGAACCGGCCCCAATCTTAAATAAATCGACAATCTATTCGACAAAACAGAAGCAAGATAATTAGCCCTTATCTCGCCCCCATAATTTTGAAAATCATTTAGTGTTGGTCCATAATACAATCGATTTAATGATATGTTTCTATGTTTCTATGTTTCTATGTATCTATGGGGTTATTCATAAAACTACCAAATATATTTAATTCATTATTACTGTTTATACGCTGGTTTGTACAACAATTTCGCATGTTCCCCCCAAAAGTAGGTAGATGTACCGTTTATCTCCGAGCGCGGTAGCTTCCGATACGATATTGCTTTCTGGATGGGTAAACTTATACTGTGCCTTCCTGGATTTTCCTTTAGTAATCCCAATATGTAGTTCCCGAACCGTCGAATAGATGTGATATATTTGCTTCGTAATGCGATATGATAAAAAAAACCCCCCGTGGGAGACGGGGGGTGGGGGATAAGCTAATTTATGAGGATTAGCTATTTGAGGAAAATGAGGGATTTGGTTTGTACAGTAGAATTTGTACGCAACTGATAAAAGTAAAGACCACTTGAAACCGAGCGCCCACTAAAGTCTTTACCATTCCATTTAAACGATTTTGTACCGCTTGGCAATGTACCGGAATACAATGTTGCAACTTTTTGTCCAACAACGTTAAAGATCAGCAACTGTACATTCTCGGTTTGCATCAGATCGACACGAATTGTTGTAGTTGGGTTAAACGGATTGGGATAAGCTGCATACAACTTGTCACTGCGAATAACCCTGGCATTGTTACCACCATCAATCACGGTTGGCGTTAAAGTCATTTCAACACTATTATCAGAAAGTCCAGTTTCTTTTGTAACTGAAACAGTTGTTACCTGATCTTGATAACCGGGTGCGGTTAAAATTATATCATAGTCGCCGTATGTGTCGATTGGAAGATCAAAATTCCCCTGATCATCAACAAAGTCAACTCTGTTCCACTCTTGTTGACCTGCCGGACGGATATAAACCGTAGCACCTGCGTATGGGTCTGCGGTTGCGTTTGCTGCCTGGATTCCAGAATTTGAAGGTAGGTTAACCTGGCCTACGATATCCCCAAGCGCCAAACGATTGGATGGCATTGGTTCCAGAGAAAAGTTTATATTGTCCACATTGGCGTTATCAATTTGAATTGCTGTTGCATTTTGCCAGCTATCAACATTGTCATAAATTTCAGGTTTATAATCAAACCCGGCCCAGCATTGCAAGAAAACCGTACTGCCCGATGGGAAAATAGCGTCAAAGCTATATGCGCCATTGGAATCAACTTGCGTTGTGGCAACACCGACGTTTGTTGCCGTAGTGTATGCAGTAACTTGGCCAAATGGGATGGCCTTGCCATCAGTATCGGTTACATTTCCTGAAATGCTATAGCCATTGCTGGTATCCAGGCTATCAAGACCGAAATCAAGAGTAATGGTTTCATTTGGATGAAATAGTACCTTGTCTGCTGTAAGGAACGTCGTTTGATTGTCATAGAACTCAGCAAAAAAACCATCGGCATGTACAAATGCAATCAATGAATCTTCGGCCAGTATAGTGGAACCCGTAATGGAATAAGCACCATTGGCATCGGTTGTAGCGTCATAAGTCTGCATGGTGTTTTGCATGACGTTGGTGCTTACAATGCTAACTTGTGCATTGGCAACAGGTTTTTTACTGTTGTTACTGGTTACCGTACCCATGACTGTAAAGTGCGATACCTGGGCATCAGGCAGAGTGAAATCAATACCGGACATATTGTTTTGCACATTTACATGGTCGGCATCTTTTGGTGTAGCTTTTCCATCATAGTATCCGACATAGGTGTATGGTTTATCATTGTCCATAAAATATGCACTTACCCGAAACACATATTCGCCCGGGGCAACGTCCAAAGCATACGTACCGTCCATCATGTTGACTTCGGTGCTGAATGGACGGCCCGAATTAACGGAGAAACCGGCAACCTTGGCCCACATAAACCCACTGGCATTGCTTACGGTGCCCGATACAGTTACTATCGGCTTCAGGGTGATATCATAACCTGTTACATCGCCGGTAATTTCCATGGCGCTCCAACTTGGCAGTAAATCTGCATTGCCCGGCGCATAGATGGCATATTTTCCAAAAAGCACCTGACCGCTAAAGTTGCCCTTTGCATCGGTTGGAAAAGCGTATGACGCCCATTGCAATGTTCTCATATTCATGGGAATCATAAAATGACTTTCGACATCGGCAAAGTCTTTCATGTCTGTACTATCGGATAACTTTAAAAGATAAACTGTATCCTGAACACCGGCACCTGTCGTATCATGCACTAAACCTGCAAATGCAGCATCCTGAGGACGGGCTGTCAAAGCAATATCAACGGTATCTTGATTTGTACCTTCAGCTTTTATTGTTTGGGAAAAAGGCATATATGAGAAGGTATCATGAGATGCGATTGTCCAGTTCCCCGGAAAAAGGTCATGGCTATACTTACCGTTTTCGTCGGTGGATATATAGGGCATAAAACCGTGGGTTCCCGACGTATCGCTTGGTGTAATAAATAATATAAAGTTTGGTACGGGAGTACCGTTAAATGTTACTGTCCCCGATACACTGGGAAAGCCGGGCATTGGTCCCTGAGCAAACGACAGTCCGACTAACAGGCTCAATGATAGGGCCATTGTACGGACTAAAGATGTAAATTTCGTATTCATATTTCCTCCTGTAAATTAAGTGATTGATTGTTTTTACTATCATCAATAATTATGCCAAGTATGGTAGTAGATCGGCGGGTTACTTTTTATCTGAAAAAAACACTGATTTATGGGCCTTTGAAACATATAAATTTCTTAAAGAAATAATAATCTTAGGAGTGGAAGAATAAGGTCCGCCAATAACCATGAAATAATTTCATAGTAATGAAATTATTTCATACAGGGTCAGGTAAAATGATGTGCTTTATAACTTAAAAAGATATGTAAAGTGATAATTCAGTAGCGGTTTTTGTTTGTTCGATAGAGACGTTAAATTTTTTATTGGATTGTAAATCGTACAAAGAATACAAACCCCAGGCAAAATAGATTAGGTAAAAGCCATTACGCAATCTATAAGATGCATTGTATGCACGGTACTCTCTATTAAAATCGGCCCCCGGTTTTGCATTTAAGTATTTTCTTTCATTCTTGTTTGTTTGCAAGGTTTGGTAAACTGAAGCGGAGATAATCACGGCGGAAATCAGCGATCGATAGTAATATTTATGATTTACGTTTTCCAGGATATGACCGCTCCCGGGAAAGAGGACTGTTAGGCCACCAGATAAAACCGCTGACGGGTATGGTGGATGTTTAGACTTTTTTAGACCGGATTCACTTAAATTTAGCGGTTGTTGGGGGTTGTTTGATTTGTATTTTTTCTTTTCAATATTGAAAAAACTGATAACCTTCGGCGAATTGGTTTTAGGGTCAAGGTTAAAACTCTCGGATATTGCAAGGATATCTGAAACAAATTGCGTCGCCTGAGAAAGATTATTTAATGTGAACGAGGCATTCAATAAATAGGTAAAAATCACCAAGCTGTCCTTTTGGGTTATATAAGGTTCACCGAGATAAAAGGTGCCCTTTTCAATAACTTTTTTGTAGTGGAAACTTTGGTATTCCTGCTTGATATCATCAATGGCGCTAACGGAAGTCTGGGCAAAAACAGTTGAGATCGGTAATACCGAAAACAGAATAACTGACAACAGGATTTTCATTCGGTTAATTCTCGGTTGATAAGGATTTGGGACTTAAAATAATGTTTTTTTTAATTGTTTTTTTCCCTGGCCAGTATAGTCTTTCCAGATAGTCTTTGTAATATTCATTTGAAATTTTAAGTGTTTTGTTGTTACGAGTGAGCATAATTGGCTTTTTTAGTGGAGTTGTACCGATATACTTATTATCAATAAAGACCTTCCCCCATGGCTGCACAGATAATACAAGTTGGTAACATAATGAATCAAGATTAAATTTAAATTTATTATTTATACCTGATTTAATAAAAACGGTGTCAGTAAACGACGCGTATTCAGGGTTTTGCAGACTTAGAACGTGCTTCCCCGGTTGTACTTTTATGCTGTCCTTGAATGGCGTTTCATCAAGGAGCTTATAATCCAGGAATACTCTGCACCACGGATATGTATCTACATGAATGAATGTATCTGCCGTGTTCCGGATTCTGTCATCCGGCTGGGTTATATCCTTGTGCCTGAATTCTTCTGTTTGCGCTGTCTGTACTGGTAGTAACGGCTTTTTTTGGTTTTTGTCTCCGGTTGCTTGTGAATTCTGGGTGGTATCCGGTGGATTTATGCTAACTATGCCATCCGTTTGATCTGTTTTTCCCCTGTTAGATTGCGTTTGTTGCCAAGATGGAAAAGTAAAGAGCCCCCAGATGATGATGATTAGGCCCGCCATACCCATGATAAACGGAAGAATTTTCCTCGTCCTGCCCGTGCTCTCTTTATCTTCCGGCAGTTCAATATTCATATCGGGGATGTTTTTAATAAAAATATCGCATACTGCCTTGCCATCGCTGGGACGCCTCAATTCATTCTTTGAGAGCATCTTTGCAACCAATTCTGAAAACCAATCGGGAATTCCATCTATCGTTTTATTTAATGGAGGTGGATTATAACCGATGATTTTTGAAAAGGTTTCGCCAATGACCCGAGCTTCAAATGGGTTCTCCCCGGAAATAAGCCAGTAATAAATAGCGCCAAGGGCAAATATATCGCTGCTTTTGGTTATACTCTTATTGTTCACCTGTTCTGGTGACATAAACAATGGTGTGCCCAACAATGTCCCATTTGCAGAATCGCCATTGGACGTTGAATTCATGGATAACCCAAAATCCGCGATTTTTAGCTTTCCGGTGCTCGTGAGTAATATGTTTTCAGGTTTTAAATCACGATGAATAATATTCCGGTTATGTAAATTGGCTATAGCGGAAGCAATCCGGAAACAAATATCAATCTTTTGAGCGGTGTTTAGCTGATGATCTCTAAGGTACTCGCTTAAATTTCCACCATCTATATATTCCATGGCGATATAAAAAGTGTTTGCACTAATACGTCCAAAATCATATACGGTTACAAAATCCGCGTGCTGGATTCTGGCGATCATCCGGGCTTCATTTTCAAATCTTTGCAGAAGTTCAGGATTATTCCCGGTATATACTTTTAGCAGGGTTCTTCTCCGTAATACCGTATGTAAACCATGATAAACAGCGACAGGACCATTGACGCTGATCTGCTGCAGTTGTTCGTAACCGGGAATTCCCATGGATTACAACCCCATTTCTTTGGTATGTTGTTGTAGCGAGCGCAAGGAAATATTCAGGCTTTTGGCCGCCTGGGTTTTATTACCGCCAAATTCTTTTAATCGAACCCGTATAATATGTTTTTTGAATTCCTCCATGGTTCCGCTGAAGTTTGAATTTGTGTTCTCAATAAAGATATCATCAGCATCTATAAGTTTAACTTCGGAAAGGACCACCGCCCTTTGAATGATGTTTTCCAATTGTCTTACATTGCCCGGCCATGAATAAAGCATGGCCTTCTTTAACGCAGCGGGAGAAAATGACATTTTTTCATCCGGGCTGTATTTATTGAGGAAATGTTCGATCAGAAGTGGAATATCCGAACGCCTTTCCCTCAATGGCGGGACCCGTATATTTACGACATTCAAACGGTAATATAAATCTTCGCGGAATTTTCCTTCATCGATCAATTGCTGAAGATCGCGGTTTGTAGCCGCGATGATACGCACATCGACCTTTCGTATAAAGTTTTCACCGACACGTTTTATCTCCTTGTTCTCAAGTACACGCAGCAGTTTTGTTTGCAGTTCCATCGGCAGGTCGCCGATTTCGTCAAGAAAGAGGGTGCCATGGTCAAGAGCTTCAAACAACCCCATTTTATCCTGGTTAGCGCCTGTAAACGCCCCCTTTTTATATCCAAACAACTCGCTTTCCAAGATTGAACTGGGGATGTTGCCAACATATTGAGCTATAAACGGCTGTTCGCTCCGTTTTCCTAAAGTATGAATTGCCTTGGCAATAAGGTCTTTCCCCGTTCCGTTTTCACCTTGTATCAGCACTGAAATATCCGATGCGGCCACTTTGTGAACAAGGCGGGACAAATTCTGCATTTCATCGGATTGGCCTACAATTTCCGGCAGGGGAGGTGTGTCCTCGATCTTCGATTTTAATAGCGTATTTTCCTTGCGGATTTTTTGCCAGGTCAACACATGTTCCAGGCTCAGAGATGCAATAGGTGTGAATAAAGAAAGCAATTGTCTGGACTCCTCGGTAAAGTTTTGCCTGCTTTCCCGGCTGTCAAAATACAGGATACCATAAACATCATTTCGCACAATCAACGGAAAGGCCAGTATTGCGTGGATGTTGTTCAATACCACGCTTTGCGTGCTTGTAAAAGTATCATCGGTCCGGGTATCAAAAACGAGTACGGATTCCCTGCTTTCAACAACCTGGCGAAAGACGCTTTGTGAGAAAAATGAAGTTTCGTCGGGTATGGGCAACGATGTTAGTTTCATCCGTACATCGAATGCGTCACGTGCTTTATCATAAAAGATAAAAGCCCCGACTTCTGCATGCGTAAATTGTATCAGATTTTGCAGAATGGTTTGCAAAACCTGATGTTCATCGGTATTATCGGCCATTTCCTGACTGACCGAATATATAAATTTTAAATGATTTGCAGAAAGCAACTCGAAAGAAACGTTTTTCATTTTATCGCTCATAGGTGAAAAAAACCGGTGTTGAGCGGCATATATTGCCCTGATTGTCCAGGATGCTCAGTTGCCAAAAATTATTAAATGACGATAATAATTGCAATGTATTGGTGTCTTTTAACATGTAATGTGTTGCGGATGACGATATATTGGATATTTTGGCCACGCGTACAAATTGACTTGTAATAACCGCATAGACATCGATTTCAAGACTAAAATCAAAATTTAAGTAAACAGCATTCCAGGTAAATTCAATTGAGTCTCTTTGAGTCGATTGTGAAGCAGGCGATTGGGTAAGCAGTTCGGTTGTAATTACGCGTTTTACATAATAATTACTTTTTTGCAGGGAATCGGCATTTTGGTTTATGATGCTTAAATTGAATGGGATTTCAATTAATGACTCCGGAGTTAAGGTTGGGTCAATATTTCGTATGCTTTGATCGGTACTATAGATATCTGTTCCACCTTCATTCGATAAATATGAATCCCAGACACCAGGGCTGTAAAACCGGGCTTTTTTGATGTCAGAATTGCCGTCAATATCCAAGATACCTGTACGAAAATAGATTTCAGTTGATCCGTCAATATTATTATAGATTGATGTCAGGCTATCGGCAAAAATTGTCGGTATGGCATTTAATTGCATATTATATGTCATTTCCGGAGAATGATATTTTATTGTTACATTTTTTGAAAAATAAAAGTCCGGATTGGTCTGAATAAATACAGAATCCGGATTGCTTTCAAATTGCCAATTGACGATCCCTTCGGAATTACTTTTTCCCATAAGATTTAAATTTGGTTCAATTAGTGTTATATTCCCGATTGGATCTGAAGGTTGGCCCAGATGAGAAACCTTAAGTATAAGCGTATTCGGCGCCTGGTATTCATCACTGCCAGGATCAAAAGGATTGTTACGAGGGGCGTCGCATGCAATCAGGAAATAAATTATTATCAAAATAAATAGAGTGCGCATAGACAATTCGGTTAATTTTTACTAAACAACGGAAAACAAAAGAAACTATTGACTATATCCCCAAAGATCAAAATAATTTTGTTCTGTGTGGTATATTTGATCTTTTAGCTTTTGTTCCAACTGCGGATAGGTGTTTTTTTTATAAGAGCGATTCTCTTCAGTGAATCTTATTAATTTTGGTTCAAGCCCCGAAAATCCGTTCATACCAAGCATCTTATAAATTGAGCGGATTACCGGTAATGTGTTTTGTTCCAATTCTTCATAACAGATATCAATGAAATTGCCTTGGGGAATATGTCCTTTTTGTGTATCAAACGCACTGTATATCCGTACATAGCGCTGAATGATACGTTCATGTAGATTATATTCAATATCATTTTTTTGCAGGGTTGATGTTGCAATGGCCGAATGATAAAGTTTTTGTGTTGACTGAAACACATGATACGGGTTGCGGTGGATATGGATAAATTTCGCATTTGGAAACATCTTCAATAAAAGGTCGATACGGCCTGTGTTTAACGGTGACTTCGATAATATTCGTTTTTTATACTTAAAGGTCAGTTTTCGAAGATAACTCTGATAGGCTTCTTGCCATTCGATAATAATCTCGGGCGCCACATCTTTAAAATCAGAAAAATTTTCATAATATTCCTGCCGGTGTGGAAATGCCCAACCAAGCATCGGGGAATAGGGGAGCATGGCCGCTAAGGCAAATTCATCTTCTGCAGGACTTAGTAACGAATTTGTGATATTGTCCATGGGGCGTTTTTCTGCTTTTTGGGCCTGAATCATCGCTTCAAATTTTTGTCCGATATATAAAAAAGTGTGCGGGTTGCGTACTTCAAAGCGTCGTGGATATGCATACTGGTTGTCCAAGCTAAGTAGATTATGCAAATAGGTCGTTCCGCTTCGCCAATGGCCAAGAATAAAAATTGGCGCAAATTCTATTTTTGTTTCCGATAGACCGGCTTCGAACAGTTTTTTTTCTTTTTTCAGATAAAGCGCATTGCGCATGCTTAACGCGCTAATGAAAAGCGCTTTGCCCGCATAAGCGGGACTAATTTTGTATTGATTCTCCCTGAGCATCTGTCGCCATGTACCAGGTAAAATTCCAACGATACTGTCCATGTTTCCGAGTCCTTATTATAAATCGCGTTTGTCATATCCCCAATTTTTAAAAGAGATATCCCATTCCTGATTGATTTTTCGCCGCCACTTCGGTTCGATTGTGGCATAATTATTCTTTTTATAGTTGCCAATTTTATCCAGATGCGCCTTAAGCCGTGGAAGATATGCCTCAAAATCCCCAAGATGCATCGCCTCATATATGGTCTTGACCGTACCGGTAGCATCCCTGTCCAGATATTCATAGGAAATATCGATTAATGTACCATCAGGCAGCTTGTGGACATCTTTAAAATATCGTTCATACATTAACTTATAACGGGCAATGATCCCTTCCTTTTCCCTATCCGAATCATATCCGGGATATAGGTTCATTGGTCTCACTGTTTTATCATAAAGTTTAACAGTGGAATTAAAAACGGTATAAGGATCGCGATGGATATGTATAAACTTTGCCTGGGGATACATTTGCTGCAATAGTCCGACCCGAGCCGTGTGGGTCGGTGATTTTAACATCACCGGTTTGTTAGCGCGGACGGTCAATTTTTTTAGCAATAAATTAAGCTGATCTTTCCATTCCTGCAATTCATCGGGTGGCACACCGTCAAAGGTAAGATACCGGTCGTAGAATTCTGTGCGGTTATTGAACACCCAGGCCAAAAGCGGAGAACAGAGGGACATGACCGCTAATGCAAATTCATCTTCACCGGGATCATCATAGCGGATTTCCATCTGGTCCATGGGCCGTTTTTGTCCAGCCATTTTTTTTAAACGCTCGCGCAACATACGTTCAGTGAATAAAAATGAATGGGGACTATAGATATCAAAAACTGTTGGATAAGTAAAATGATCATCCAGAGAAAGAAGACGGTGCAGGTAGGAGGTACCGCTGCGCCAATGCCCGAGAATAAAAACCGGGGGTTTTATTTCCGTGTGTTGAATTTGGCTTCCAAACTCCTTCCGTTCCTTTCGTTCAAAACGGTTATTTCTAAAAATACTTAAAATGGTTGTTTTTAAAATTAATGAAAAATATTTTAAAGAACGGGCATCGGGATTTTGTTTGAGTAGTTTCCGCCATTTTTTTAGCGAGATACCAATAAGAATTTCCAAGATTAAAACTCCGCTTGTAGTTTACAATAAATCACTTTATAAACTGTTGACGATTTCAGACAAAAAGCAGCTGCATAATCCGGAGGGGCCGCCAAAGCGTCTAAGTTCCAATCAGCGCTTTGTAATCCAGCGTAGCGCACCTCCGACAATCCTGCTTCATGGCTGGGCGACAGCCGTACATCAAAGGCATGCAGCGGCAGCGACAAGCCCATACCAACCGCTTTTATAAAGGCCTCCTTGCGCGTCCAGGTATTGAAAAAACATTGTTCCCGCTCGCTTTCTGAAAGCGCATCAAATTCTGCAAATTCAACGTCTGAAAAAAAACGCCGGGCAATGGCTTCCAAATCCGTTTGTGGACGAAACTGCTCAATATCTACGCCGATTTCTGCAATTTTTGTAAGACCAATAAGTCCATAGTCCCCGGAATGTGCGACATTAAAATGATACGGATTATGTTCCATCTGCGGCTTGCCAAAAGCATTCTGCCCAAAAAAAATACTTGCAGATTCAACCTTATTGTAACGGCCCAATAATGATTTTAAGATACCACGGGTGATAACAAAACGTTTTTTATCCATCTCAAAATAAAATTTGTTGGCCCTTTTCCGCTCTTCTGCATTCAGCAGATTCCAATAAGGGGCAATCTCTTTAAAAAGAGAAAAATCCAACAATGCCAAAAATACCTGGCCGTCTTCAATTTGCATCGGTGCGGGTGAAATCTCCCGCCAGGTATAGTTCTCCATTAAACATTCAAATTTATAATGTTACTTACATCACGCAAAAGGGACTGCAATAAAGTTGGATATGATTTCTGCATGTAGAAATGGCCGCCGGGGAACATACGTACATTAAAAATAGCGGTTGTATAATCCTTCCATGCCATTAGTTCCTCACGTCGGGCGCTTTCGTCGGCCAGGCCGCCAAAAACCGTCAGAGGGATATCGAACGGCGGATAGCTGTCCCATACATGGGTTTCAATCATTGTAAAATCCGCCCGGATAATGGGTAGCATAAAAGCCATCAATTCCTCATGATCCAAAACTTCTGCCGGGGTGCCTTCAAAGCTACGTAGTTTTTGGATAAAAGCCTGGTCTTCTAATTGGTGAATCGGTTCTTCCCGGTCGTCTAAATGTGGGGCAGCGCGACCCGAAAAAAATAGATAATCAGGAGCCGTGTTATAATTTTTTAACAGGAACTGGGTCAGCTCAAAACCGATTGATGTGCCCATGCTGTGGCCAAAAATAATAAAAGGACGGTCTAATTCATCTATAAGTCCATGAGCCAGCCTGGGTATAAGTGTGGGTAAATGAGCTATCAGAGGCTCATTGAGGCGCGTACCGCGCCCGGGCAGTTCGATGGCAATCAACTCGATGGACGAGGGCAGCAGACCCGCCCATGAACGATAGGCCTGGCTGCTTCCGCCCGCAAAGGGCAGGCAGATGAGTTTCAGCTTTGCACCCGGTAGTGGTTTTGGTTTGACGCACCAGGGATTATGCGGCATTGGTTGTTTCCAGGATTTGAGTTTTTGACTTTTTTTTGTAAAAATAATATATGACTCTGTTTATTTAAACGGTTTATAAATTTGCAACATAAGGCGCCCGT
>CAYWBI010000001.1:128859-129016 GCA_964456445.1 uncultured Calditrichaceae bacterium | reverse complement strand
TTGCGGTTTCTTCTCTTTTTTACCGCCAGGACGCTAAGTCGCCAAGTTTTTTTAAGAAATCTAAAAAGGATTTCTTCGCGTCTTTCCGTTTTCGCGGTCACTTCTTTTTTACCGCCAAGTCGCCAGGACGCCAAGTTTCTTTTAGAAATCAAAAAAG
>CAYWBI010000001.1:0-128759 GCA_964456445.1 uncultured Calditrichaceae bacterium | reverse complement strand
TTTTTCTTCGCGCCTTTGTGCCTTTGCGGTTATTCTTTTCTTTATTACCGCCCAGTCGCCAGGACGCCAAGTTTCTTTTAGAAATCAAAAAAGTTTTTCTTCGCGCCTTTGTGCCTTTGCGGTTATTCTTTTCTTTATTACCGCCCAGCCGCCAGGAGGCCAAGTTTTTTTAAGAAATCAAAAAAGTTTTTCTTCGCGTCTTTGTGCCTTTGCGGTTATTTCTCATTTATTCCCTTGATCGGCGTGATGGACGCCGGGTGGCGGGACGTCCGGCCCGTTCGATTTTTTTTATCTGCGGTTTGGCCTTGATACCGCTTGCCTTGGCGATTTCCACCGCGTCGGCCAGTTCGGCCACCGTGGGTTGCTCAAACAGCGTCAACAGCGGCAGTTCAATATCAAAAGCCTGACGGATACGTGACATGAATTGTGTTGCCAACAACGAATGACCGCCCAATTCAAAAAAATTGTCGTACACACCCACCTTTTCGATATGCAACAAAGCGCCGACAATCCCGGCCAGTTTTTCTTCCACGGGATTTCGCGGCGCAACATATTCAACAGCGGATTGGGAGCGGTCAAGGCTGGGATCGGGCAGCGCTCGGCGATCAATCTTTCCATTTGGCGTGAGCGGCATTGTTTCCAGTTTTACAAATACTGCCGGGAGCATGTAATCCGGTAAATTTTGTTTTAGGCCATCCCTTAGTGTTTTAACATCCACTTCTTCGGAAACCGTGTACCAGGCTACCAACATGTCTTCGCCCGCCGGGTTTTTCCGCGCCAGAACAATGCAATCTTCAACAACAGGCAAACTGCTCAAGGCCGATTCTATTTCGCCTAATTCGATACGGAAGCCACGAACCTTCACCTGATGATCGATCCTTCCGAGAAAATCAATGTTCCCGTCGGGCAACATGCGTACCAGATCACCGGTACGGTACAGTCGTGCGCCGGGAATGCTGGAAAAAGCATTCGGGATAAATTTTTCGGCCGTCAATCCAGCTCGCTGATGATAGCCGCGGGCCAGTCCCACCCCCCACACACATAATTCCCCGGGCACACCGTAGGGAACCGGATAGCCAAAACGGTCCAATACATACAGCTGGAAATTGGGATTTGCCCGGCCGATGGGTGGGGCGCTGTTACTTTTGGGGTCGGTTTTGAACATAGAAGCACAAACCGTGGTTTCCGTTGGGCCGTAGGCATTAAAGAAATCCCTGCCCGGCGCCCATTTTTTAACCAGGTTGGGCGTACATTTTTCGCCAGCGGTAATTATTGTTTTCAGCTCCGGCAATTCGCGGTCGGGGAATATACTCAAAACCGAAGGCGGCAGCGTTACGGTGCTTATCTTTTGTTCAGCCATGAAATCGGTTAGAGCATCGCCGGAGCTACGTATGGCACGGTCCACCAGGCAAAGTGTGGCACCGTTTAACAGGGCCATCACCGTCTCCCAAACGGCGGCGTCAAAGCTAAGAGAGGAAAACTGCAGAATACGGCTTTGACCATCGATGTGAAAAGCCCTGCGCTGTAACTCGGCCAAATTCACCAAACCGCGATGGGCCAGCAAGGTGCCCTTGGGTTTTCCGGTCGAACCGGAGGTATAAATTACATAGGCAAGACCTTGCGGGTCTATCCACGGCAGTTTTCCATTTATTGCAGGACCGTCATTTCTGTCAAGGACAAGGATATCGACATTACCTTCACCGGAAATGGCACGGGCGGTATTTTCTTCAGCCGTGCGGGTCAGGATAAAACGCATCGCGGAATCGGCTACCATATATTTCAATCGCTCGGCAGGGTATCCCGGGTCAAGCGGGAGAAAAGCTCCCCCGGCCTTGACGGCGGCCAACATGGCCACAACCATCTCAAAAGAGGGCTCAAGACAAATCCCCACCCGATCTTCAGCTTGCAGGCCTTTGTGTAATAATTGAAGTGCCACTTGCTCCGACCGCCGGTCAAGTTCCGCGTAACTCAAATCCATGTTTTTAAAACGGACAGCCGCATTTTGGGGCGCAGCCATTGCCTGCCGGGCAAAACGTTCATGAACCGTCAGTTCTTCTTCAAACGGCGATTCGGTGCGGTTCCATTGATGCAGCAGGGCGTCCCGTTCCTCTGCGGGCAGATAGTCGATTTCCGAAATCCGTTGCTCTGTGTCACCGCTGGCTTCACATATAAAATTTGTAAAATGCGTAGTCATACGCTCTATGGTGGAACGCTCAAACAAATCGCTATTAAATTCAAATTGCATGGCCATGCTTTTGGTTGTTTCGGCGAGGGTTACCGACAGGTCAAATTTACTGTTGGCCGATTCGTCTTCCAGTGATTCCAGGGTTAAATCCGCACTATTGATTTTTCCTTCCGGTAGGTTCTGGAAGACAAACATCACCTGAAAAAGTGGCGAATGGCTCATATCACGCTTTTGCACCACCGCGTCCACGATCTGTTCAAAAGGGGCGTCCTGATGTGTATAGGCTTCAAGGATGTTTTCCCGGGCCTGCACAAGTAAATCTTCAACGATGGGGTCCGCTTCAAAGCTGGTTTTTAAGACAAGATTGTTTACAAAAAATCCAATCAACGGTTCACAAACGCTGTAAGAACGGTTGGCAACGGGTGTCCCAATGAGGATATCATCCTGGCCGCTATAGCGATGCAACAGTGCCTGAAAGAGGGCGGAGTAGGCCATAAATGGCGTTACGCCAAAATGATTGCTCAACTCCCGCATGGCCCGGCTTAATTCGGGGGGCAATTCGATGGTGACAGAATCCCCGTTAAAAGTTTGCACGGCAGGGCGCGGATGATCAAAGGGCAGCTCGAGCGGCGCCGGATTGTTTCCGAGTTTTTGCTTCCAGTAATCTAATTGTTTTTCCAACACCGGGCCCCTAATTTCCTTATCCTGCCATAAGGCATAATCGGCGTACTGGATAGGTAAAGCGGGAAGTTCGGGTTGCATATCACATGCAAAAGCCGAATAAGCAGTCGAGACCTCGTTGATCATGATCCCCATGGACCACCCGTCGCTTACGATATGATGGATGGTAAAGAGCAGAACATGTTCCTGCTCAGCGAGTTTTATCAAGCCGATGCGTAACAGGGGGCCGCTTGCAAGATTGAAGGGCAGGGCTGCTTCTTTTTTTATACTCTCGCGCAGCGATTCCTCACGGGCCAGGGATTCAATTGCGCTTAAGTCCTTTTCCTTGATTTCGATTTGCAGTTCAGGCAAGATTACCTGAACCGGTTCACCGTTCTTGTCGGCGAAAACAGTCCGTAAAACTTCATGACGCTTCACCAGAAAATGGATCGAACGTTTGAGGGCAGCGCTATTTAAAGGTCCGCTGAGTTTAAGCGCCACAGGGATGTTGTAGGCATTACTTCCCGGCTGAAGCTGATCGAGGAACCACAACCTTTTTTGCGAAAAGGAAAGCGGGATATCCCCTTCCCGGGACATGGGAGCCGGAGCCGGTATGGCGTTAGCGTCTTCCCCGGCAGACAGGGCCTTTATTTGCGGGGCGATTTCCGCGATGGTCGGTCCGCTGAACAAAAGACGCAGGGGCACTTCCACTCCAAATGCGTCACGGACCCGCGAAACCATCTGCGTGGCCAGCAGGGAATGACCGCCCAGGTCAAAAAAACTGTCATGGATGCCTACACGTTCCACGTTCAGGATATCCTGAAAAATAACAGATAGAAGTTCTTCTTCTGGGTTGCGCGGCGCCACATAAGCCCGTGCGGCAAGCGTAAGATTCTCCTCTTCGGGTAAGGGCAGGGCACGGCGGTTTACCTTACCGTTGCTGGTTAGTGGAAAGGAATCCATTAACAAGTAGGCAATCGGCATCATGTATTCCGGCAGTTCATTCCTTAAATTACTCTTTAAATTTTCAAGATCGATCTCCGCCGCATTGGGAATGATATAAGCGGCCAGATAGCGGTTTTCTACCCGTTCACCTACGGCCAGGACCACGGCGTCCCGAACCGCTTGCTGTTTGGTTAAAATGGCTTCGATTTCACCCAGCTCGATACGGTTACCGCGGATTTTAACCTGAAAATCAATACGGCCGATAAACTCGATATTGCCGTCTGGCAACCAACGCGCCAGGTCACCGCTTTTATACAGGCGGCTGCCTTGATCCGTATCAAAAGGATTGGGGATAAATTTCTCGGCGGTAAGATCGGGACGGTGTAAATAGCCACGCGCCAGGCCCACACTCGCGATGCAAAGCTCACCGGCCACGCCAATGGGGACCGCCTGCAGTTGATGGTCGAGAATATAAATCCGGTCGTTTTGAATGGGCTTGCCGATGGGCGCGCTGTAAAACCCGCTGTCTTGCGCGCTGATCTGGCCCCATACACAACCAATGGTGGCTTCGGTAGGACCGTATCCGTTTACAAACCGTGTCTTTTTATACCATTTATTGGCCAATTCATTGGAACAGGCCTCGCCTACAGAAACCACCGTTTGCAGATGTGGCAGATCGCTATCGGCCAAAAGGGACAACAAAGATGGCGGCATGGTTACCGTGGTGATTTGCCGTTCATTGAGATAACGGGTGAACTCCGCTTCGGACAGGATCGTTTCACGCTGGATAAGATGCAGTTGTGCCCCGCTAAAAAGGGCAAGAAAAATTTCGCATACCGAAGCGTCAAAACTATAGGAAGCAAATTGCAACACACAGGATTCTTCGTTTACATGAAAATCTTTTTGTTGCGCTTCAACCGTATTGATTAATCCACCGTGACGCAGCATAACGCCCTTGGGTTTACCGGTGGAGCCGCTGGTGTAAATGATATATGCCATATTCCAGGGATCGAGGGCAACGGGCTCCGGTTTTACCTTTTCCAGCTTAATCTCTTCAGGCAGAATCAGTTTGTCCTCAAAAGCGGAAAGACGGGATTTTAGTTTGCTGTCGCTGATCACCCATTTTGCACCGCAATCATTAATAATATACTCGATGCGTTCATCGGGGTAAACCGGATCAATGGGCACATAGGCCGCTCCGGCTTTTAAAACAGCCAGGGTGGCGACGACCATTTCCCGGTAACGGCCGAGACAAATCACCACCGGTTCTTCAACCGCGATGCCCTTGTTCTGTAAAAAGGACGCCAGCGCATCCGATTTCTCGTCAAGTTGGGCATAAGTAAGGGTGTCTCCGTCACTATCCACCAATGCTGTTTTTTCAGGGAATTTTTGCACTGCGTGTGAAAATAAAGAAGCCGTCGTTTGATCCCCATTAAAAGGGGCCCCGGTATCGTTCCAATCATACAAAACCGTATTTTTTTCTTCCGGGCTAAGAAAATTGAGTTTTTCAATCTTTGCCTGAGGGCTTTCTAAAAAAGTATGCAGGATATTTTTCATATGTTGCGCGATACGTTGTATGGTATCCGGGGAAAAACGGGCCGTCTCATAAGCCAGCGCCAATCCAAGAATCTTGCCGAAGGAAGAAACAACCGTCAGGGGATAGTTGCTGCGTTCAAAAACGGCAACATCATCAACCGACAATTCCGATTTTTGTTGTTTCATTGTTTCATCAACCGGATAGTTTTCATAAACAAGCAGACTGTTAAACAGCGGCTGATCACGGGGCACCTCACTTACACCCTGGATATCGACCAGCGCGGAATATTCGAATTGCCGGACCTGCGCCTGCTCCTGTTGCAGCCGGTTCAGCATGTCGATAACCGTAGTTGATTTATCAAAGGTAACACGTACGGGCAGGGTATTAATAAAGAGTCCGACCATGGTTTCAATACCTGGGATTTCCGCCGGGCGACCGGAAACCGTGGCGCCAAAGAGCACATCTTCCTGACGGCTATAACGTGACAGCAGCACCGCCCATGCTCCTTGTACCAGTGTATTGATCGTCAACTTTTGCCCACGGGCAAAAGCATCGAGTTGTTGTGAAAAATCTTCCGGGAAATTGAAATGCTCGATGGCATAACCGTCGTCACCGCTGGCATTCGGTTTATCCACACCCAACGGGGTAGGTGCATAAAAACCCGCAAGTTTCTCTTTCCAGAAATCGAGCGAAGCCTGCTTGTCCTGTTGCTGTATCCAGGAAATATAATCGGCAAAAGGGCGCGGTGTATCGAGGCTAACCGGTCTGTCTTTGCTGTAAGCATCATACAGATGAAAAACCTCACCGAGCATCAGGGGCATGGACCAACCGTCCATCAGAATATGGTGATAATGCAGGCCAAAAAAGTGCGTATTCCCATCAATCTTTGCCAGACTAAGGCTTAAAAGCGGCGCGTCGGTGAGTTCAAAACCCTGGGCGCGTTTATTTTGCAGATAGCTTTTAAATTTGTCCCGGGCATTGATTTCGTCGAGTTCCCCCCAGCTCAGAACTTCAAAGGGTACCTCCAGTTGTTCATGAACCACCTGAAGGGGTTGTTCGACATCTTCGTAGATGAAGGCGCTGCGTAAAATATCATGACGGTCCATCACCTGTTGCCAGGCGTGTTGAAAGGCGGCCTGATCCAGGGGACCGCGCAGAATACAGCTCATTTGCTCGGTATAGGCTTCTGTTTCCGGCGCCAGCAATGTGTGGAACAACATGCCTTGTTGCATGGGGGATAGCGGGTAGATATCTTTTATATTTTCCATACGGGGGGACTAATCCTCATCATCAAAGTTGTGCTTTAAATTTTTTTAATTAAAACTTTAAATATTTATTACCGCTTTTTCTTGCCTAATTGTTTAAGAACATTATCCAGGTTTTTCTTTTTCAAACCGGCCATCTTAAAATCCGAGGCCGATTTAGCCGGAGCCTGTGGATTTTTACAATGATCGATCACTTTATTAAGTTCTTCGCTAAATGCCACCGCAAAGTGTTTTATGGAATTATTATCGAATTGTTTTTCCGTAAAACCAAAGCTCATGGAAAGCGCGCCGTTTACCACACTGCCATTGATATCCAGAAGGGCCGTTCGTTTGTTTTCCCCGGCACGTTCTGTTCCCCGTGATAAATGCGATGGGGTTATCGCGCCACTCGGGTCCTGATCACTGTTAAACTGCCCGAGATAATTATATACAATCTGCATATCGTCAAGACTTTTTAATTTTTCAAGATCACTATCTTCGATTTCGGAATAGCGTAAAAGACCATAACCCATCCCCTTGGCCGGAACGTGTGCCAATTGTTCCTTAACCGTTTTTATCTGATCGGAAATTTCCACTTCTTTTCGGAACTCGAGATAAACCGGATAAATGGATGTAAACCAGCCAACGGTCCGGGAGATATCGATGTTGTCGGCTATGGCCTCACGACCGTGACTTTCAAAATGCAATAACATACGCCGCCCGCCGTTCCAGCGGCTAAAGGCACGCAGCAGGGCGGTTAATAAAACATCATTGATCTGCGTGTTATAGGCTTTGTGAACTTCGGTCAACAGCGCCTTGGTGCTTTCCGTATCTATTTGAATGGACTGCAGTATCGTAGCCGACTCAATATTGCCTTCCCTTGATTTGGGGTACAAGTTCATGGCAGGCTTATTGGCCATCTCCAGCCAAAACTGTTTTTCTGTAAGATGTTCTTTAAGAAGTTCTTTGTCCAAAAGCGCCTCGGCCCAGGCCTTATAAGAGGTGCTTTTTGCCGGCAGAATAATTTTTTCATTCTTAATAGCACGGCTATAGGCCAGCTGGAAATCTTCCAGCAATATCCGCCAGGAAACGCCGTCCACGGCAAGGTGATGAATGATTAGCGCCAGATGATCGGGGCCGGGGCTACACTTAAAATAACCGACCCTGAAAAGCGGGCCGTTTTCTATGTTTAAAGAAGCCTGCAGCCGGTTTACATTATCAAGGACCGTAGCTTCCAAATCCTGCCGGTTATCCGCGTTTATCTCAAGCCATTCCAGATTATTTTCGGCGTCAAATTCGGTGGAGAATTCGGCGCTCACAACTTTTAATTCTTTTTTAAAGCGCAGACGGAGCGCGTCGTGTTGGCGCAGCAGGGCATCGATGGATTTCAACAAAGCGGTTTTATCCATGGGCCCGGCCACATCGAGTAAAACGGACTGGTTCCAGTGGTTTTCATGTTCAAGCGGCTGATCAAAAAACCATTTTTGGATGGGCGCCAACATTAAGCTTCCGCTTACCAAGCACTGTTCGGCCCTGATAACCGGCGCTGCTTGTGCGATACTAGCCAGCAGGGCAATGGTCTGGTTCTGGAACATTTGCATTGGGGTGATCTTTAAACCCTTTTGTGCTGCCCGGGCGATAACCTGGATGCTCATGATGGAATCGCCGCCCAATTCAAAGAAGTTATCGTGGATACCGATCTTTTCTTTCTTTAATAAGTCTTTAAAAATGGCAGTTAAAAGCACTTCATTCTCACTCTGTGGCGCCACATAGCGTGTACTTAATTCCTGTCGGGTAACCGAAGGCCCCGGTAAGGCTTTTATATCAACTTTGCCATTGGCGGTAAGGGGTATTTTTTCAAGAGCAATATACTCCGAAGGGATCATATATTCGGGAAGTGATTGTCCAAGAAAACGTCTTAATTCCTTTATGGAAGGAGCAGGGGTTATATCCCCTGTGAAATATGCAAACAACCGGGCGGGTGTTCCTTTTGCAATAACGGCCACACTTTTTATACCCGGAAAACCGGTCAATATATTTTCGATTTCGCCGAGTTCAATTCGGTAGCCGCGTATTTTTACCTGTTGGTCAATCCGCCCCAGAAATATCAAGTGTCCATTGTTTAAATAGCGGACTGTATCCCCGGATTTATACATACGGGCATTGGGAACAGAAGCAAACGGATCGGGCAGAAAACGTTCCGCCGTAAGTCCGGGCCGGTTGTGATAGCCTCGGGCGACGGCCGGTCCGCTAATATAAAGTTCACCTGCAATCCCCGGTGGAACTGGATTTAACGCTTCATCCAGAACATAAACGGGGGTATTGGAAATCGCCCTGCCGATGGGCACAGAACCGGATTGTTTCCATTTTGAAGCTTCATAAACCACACACCCCACCACCGTTTCCGTTGGTCCGTATTCATTAAAAAGCAAGGTATTCGGTGCGTTTTCCTGCCAAAACTGAATCTGGTCCCTGGTGAGGTTTTCCCCGCCGATAACAAAGGAATGGGTAAGCGTAGCAGCTTGTTCAAGCTTAATTTGTTGTCTGAGTACATCCAAATGGGCCGGTGTAATTTTTATCATGCCAAAGGGTTGATCCGTTTCTTTCAACACGGTAGCCAGCGCTTCCAGGTCGTCATCGGCTGGTGTTAAAGTTAGAGAAGCCCCAACGGAAAGGGGCGCAAAAACCGAAGTAACAGTTGCATCAAAGGCAATGGTTGCATGAACAACACTTCCCGCTCCATGATCGAGAGGATAGTTGTTTTCACACCAGGTAAGATAATGTTTCAACCCCTGATGCGTCAGCAAGGTCCCTTTAGGCAAACCGGTGGAACCTGAAGTGTAAATCATGTAAGCCAATTGTTGTTCATGAATATTAACCGAAGGCGCTTGCACGGGAAAATCCGATATTTCACGGTTTAGATGTTCAATATAAACTTTATTGGCCTTTGATTTTTTAAATCGTTCCGACTCGGCCTCACTGGTAACAATTATAGCCACCCGGGCATCTTCCAGCATATATTCAATCCGGTTTGCCGGATAGGATAAATCGATGGGGACGTAAGCGGCGCCACTTTTTAAAATGGCCAATAAACAGATTATTTGATCGGCGCTACGGGGAAGGGCAAGTGCAATGCGGTCTTCAGGTTTTGTACCTTGTTGTATCAAAAAATGTGCAATCCGATTTGATTGCCGTTCAAGCTGCTTGTATGTATGGGTTGCATTTTGGCTTATCAGGGCATTTTTTTCCGGATAGTTATTTACGGCTTCACGAAAACTATCCAGAAAGAGTCCGGATGATTGAACTTCAGATAAGGACGCATTCCATTCGTTGAAAAGCAAATTCCTATCCGAATCCTGCATCAAATCAACTTTTCTTATCTGCAAGGAAGGGGTTTGTACATATTGTTTCAATAACTCAACAAAAAACCGGCCCCAGCGCCGGATGGTTATCGCATCAAATAGATCGGTATTGTATTCGATTAGAACGTCAAACCCTGTGGGCCGCTCATCAACAAAAAGGGTCAGGTCAAATTTTGACGTTCCACTGTGCTGATTTAGCGGTTCCACACGCCATGGGCCTTGACCGTTGGATTTTTCAGGTGTGTAATCGTTGTAAACGAGCATGGTCTGGAATAAGGGCGAGTGGCTCATATCCCTCTCATTCTGAAGTGCATCAACAAGGCGTTCAAATGGTATATCCTGATGTTCATAAGCTTCCAGCGCCATTTTTCTTGTCTGCTCAAGCACTGTTTCCATCGGCGATGTGTGCGACGCCCTTACAGGTAAAACCAGGGTGTTTACAAAAAAACCGATCATATTTTCCGTGTCTGCAAGCGAACGATTGGCAACGGGGGCGCCAATGGGGATATTTTCCTGACCGCTTAAACGGGTCAGAAAAATCCCGAATAAACCTAAAAATTGCATAAATGGGGTGCGATTTTTTTGATTACCAATCGTTTTTAACCGAGAGCTTAATTCCTTTTCAAGGGCAAAGCGATGGACATCGCCGTTGTAGGTTTGTGTCGCCTGTCTGGGACGGTCCAAGGGTAAATCCAAAAGCGGAGGCATTCCATCCAGTGCGGAACGCCAGAAAGCCAATTGATCATCCAAGGCGCCTTTCTCCAGCCAATCGCGCTGCCACACAGCAAAATCCGCATAGTGTCGTTTAAGAGGCGGTAACGGATCATGGCCACCACTGAGGTGGAATTGATATAATAGGGTTAATTCGGAAAGTATGATTTGATTTGACCAGTTATCCGAAATAATATGATGAACCGTACCAAGCAGGATATGTTTTTTAGCCTCAACACGGATCAGCAAAATTTTAAACAAGGGCGCCCGGGCCAATGAAAAAGCATGACGCGCCAAAAGTTTTACTTGTTCGTCAATTTCCTGCTTTTGTTTCTTTTCATTCAGGGTTGCTATATCCAAAATATCCAACTCAAATGCCACCGTATCATGTATTTTTTGAATACCTGTTCCTTCGATGGTATGAATGGATGTCCGTAAGGCCTCATGACGTCGAAGCAGTGCCTGAAATGCCTTTTCAAGCGCGTGTGTATCCATTTCTCCATACAAAGTAAAAGCCATGGGGATGTTATAAAAGGGGCTTCCGGGCTCCAGTTGTTCTAAGAACCATAAACGCTGTTGAGCAAAAGAAAGAGGGATTGCCCGGGAACGATCGGCTTGAGGTAAACTTTTTATCTTTTGTTTCTTTAACTGTTTTAGTTGAGAAGCTAACCCACGGACAGATGCCGCATCAAAAACCGCGCGCAATGGAAAATTCACTTCAAATTGAATATTGATACGGGAAACCAAGCGCGTGGCCAATAAGGAATGTCCGCCGAGATCGAAAAAGCTGTCTTCTGCGCCTACCTTCTCCACCTGGAGCAGTTCAGAGAAAATGTGGGCGATGGATTCCTCGGTTTCACCCCGGGGCGCTACATAGATGTGTTCCCGGGCCGCTTCTACTTCCATGGCCAGCAAGGCCCGGCGGTCCACCTTGCCACTTGGGGACAAGGGAATGGAATCCAAAACTTTATAGATCGCGGGTACCATATACTCCGGTAATTGCCGCGAAAGATGTTGTTGGATTTCTTCAATATTCACAGTTTTATCAGATTGCAGATAAGCAACCAGCCGTTGATCGCCCTCTCCAAAGCTCCGGGCCAGCACTACCGCATCGGTAATATTTTTCCTTTTTTTCAGGGCGTTTTCAATTTCGCCCAACTCGATACGCAGACCGCGCAGTTTTACCTGATGATCGATCCGCCCAAGAAATTCGATGGCGCCGTTATCCATATAACGGGTCAGGTCGCCACTGCGGTACATACGGGCTTCCGGTTGCTCGCTAAAGGGATCGGGAATAAATTTTTCGGCGGTTAACCCGGGCCGGTTATGATAGCCCGTGGCCACCTGGACGCCGCCAATCACCAGTTCCCCGGCAACGCCAACGGGTAGTAACCTGTCTTTTGGATCCACAAGATAGATTTGCGTATTGGCAATGGGGCGGCCAATCGGCACAGAAGCATAAGCGTCATCCTTTGAACAGGGCCACCAGGTAACATCGACCGCGGCCTCGGTAGGGCCATACAAGTTATGCAGTTCCGCTGAGCTGCCCGAAAAAAACTGTTGTACCAATGTTCGGGACAGGGCCTCGCCGGAACAGATGACCCGTTTTAAACTGCTACACATGCCGATATCGGCCATATTCAGGAAAGCCTGTAACATGGATGGCACAAAATGGAGTGTGGTAATTTTTTCTGCCCGGATAAGTTTTTGCAGATAAAGCGGGTCCTTATGGCCACCGGGTCCGGCAACAACCAGGGTGGCGCCCACCTGTAACGGCCAGAAAAATTCCCAGACAGACACATCAAAACTATAAGGTGTTTTCTGCAATACCTTATCTTCCGGGGTCAACTGAAACGTTTCCTGCATCCATTGCAAGCGGTTCCAGATGGAACGGTGACTTATCCTTACACCTTTTGGCTTACCGGTGGAACCGGAGGTGTAAATCATGTAAGCGGTATCGTCCACATCGATTAAAGCCGGTGTAAAACCGGAGCTCTCCGCGGAGCTGTTGACTACAATACAATTTTTTCCACGGAGCATGGAGGCGCCCGACAGCTCGTCGGACGTAACTACCAATTTAACCCCGGAGTCTTCTACCATATAGGCTAAACGGTCCTGGGGATAGTCGGGGTCCAGCGGAACATAAGCGGCGCCACACAGCACGATGGCATACATGCCAATGACCAATTCCGGGGAGCGCTGAAGATATAATCCGGCAAAATCGCCTGGTTTTAACCCTGCCTGTTGCAAATGACCGGCCAGATTCCAAACGGCCTCATGGATTTGCCGATAACTTAATTCTTCCTGCTTAAAGCGCAGGGCTGTCAACTCCGGGCGGACGGATGCCCGGTTTTCGAACAAAGCCGTAAGCGGAAGGGCGGGAGGATAGGACCGTTTGGTATTGTTAAAGGCTTTTAGGATTTTATCACGTTCCCGTGGCTGCAGGATTTCGGCTTCGCCAATTTTTTCAAAATCATGATCGGCCCATTGAACGGAAAGGGTTTTAAAATGCTGCGCCATGCGGTCTATAAAATCCGCGCTATATAAATCGGTATTGTATTCAAAAGTGATATTCAACCCTTCGGCCGTTTCCTGAGTGAACAATGAAAGTTCAAACTTTGCCGTTTTTACCTCTTGTTCCAGGGGTGTAAAATGTAGGGGACCCTTTGGGAAATCCACTGATTTGTTAAAAGCCGTGTGGGTAAAAAAGGCCTGAAATAGAGGACTGTGGCTCATATCACGGGCCGGTTGCAATTCCTGCACCAACATTTCAAAAGGGATATCCTGATGGGCAAAGGCCTCCACTGCGGTATTTTTTACCCTGGTAAAAAAGGTTGTGGCG
This sequence comes from uncultured Calditrichaceae bacterium, assembly GCA_964456445.1. Classification (GTDB taxonomy): domain Bacteria; phylum Calditrichota; class Calditrichia; order Calditrichales; family J004; genus CAYWBI01. The sequence continues at coordinate 115,273 of CAYWBI010000001.1, read as the reverse complement.
CTGTCATCGGGATCAAAAGCGCAACGCAGGACCAGCGTATTTACAAAAAAACCGATCAGCGGCTCCAATTCTGCACGGTTACGATTGGCCACAGGCGTACCGATGCAGATATCCTCCTGACGTGTGTAGCGGTGCAGCAGGTTATAAAAGAGGGCCAATAAGAACATAAAATCGGTAAGTTTATATTGCCCTGCCCGTTTTTTAAGCGCTTGCCATTGCTTGCTGTCCAGCGTATGATAAATTTGCGCCCCACGGTTGGAAAGGGTTTTGGGTCGTGCTTTGTCGCCCATGAGCTCCAGAACCGGCGGTGATGCGGTTAAGGTTTTGCGCCAGAAGGAGAGCTGTTTTTGCAGTCGTTCACCCTCAAGCCATTTTTTTTGCCATTGGGCATAATCGGCATATTGAATTTTTAGTGGTGGAAGTACCGGGGTTTCACCCTTTATCAGCGCTTCGTACAGAAGAGTAAACTCCCGGACCAAAACGCCCATGGACCACCCATCGGAGATAATGTGGTGCATAACAATGATCATCACATGTTCTTCTTCTGCGGTTTTAATCAACCTTACAATGCCCAGTGGCCCTTTTTCAAGATCAAAACTTTGCCTTGCCGTTGTTTGAATAACTTCTAACAAAGGTGTGTTTCCGGCAGGCAGAATTTCAATTGTTATCGCGGAAGCCGGACCGGTAATTTGTCTGACCTCGCCTTTTATCTCACGGAATGTTGTTCTTAATATTTCATGACGCTTAATAATGGTTTTCAGGCTTATTTCGAATATATCTTTTTTAAATGGGCCAGTGATACGAACGGCCAGTGGCAGATTGTAAACCGGGCTGTCGGGCGTCAATCTGTTTAAAAACCACATGCGCTGTTGGGCATAGGAAAGCGGGAAAAGATGGATTTTCTTTTTGGCCTTTAATTTTTGGACCAGTTGTTTTTTTTGTTCCGGGGATAAATCGGCCCTTTTATTTGTAACCTTTTTCATTCTATTCGTTGTCATCCTCATTTAACAGCGCGTTCAATTCATCATCGGAAAGGCCATCCATGGCGTCCAGTAAGTCGTCGTCATCGTCTTCCGCCCCGCGGTCCAGGGCAACCAATTCGGGTTCATCGGCGTCAATTTGCCGTACTTCGCTGCCCGAAAAAGCTTCGCTCATACCCGCGATGGTGGGATGTTCAAACAAAACGCGCAACGGTACTTCTATATTAAGCGTTTCGCGCAGACGCGAGACAAAACGGGTGGCCAGCAGGGAATGGCCGCCTAAATCAAAAAAATTGTCATGGATGCCAACGGTTTCTATGTTCAGCAATTCCTTTACGATCCCGGCGATGGTTTCTTCCTGCCCGTCGCGCGGAGCCACAAATTCCACCTGAAGGTTTGTCCGTCCCGTTTCCGGGAGCGGCAGGTTCTTAACGTCCACCTTCCCATTGACGGTAAGCGGCAAAGCCTTTAAAAAAACAAACGCGGCAGGCACCATATAGTCCGGCAGCTGGGCGGAAAGTTGTTCTTTTATATGCATTGTATCGATTTCCTCATCGCTTACCAGATAGGCGCACAAACGTTGATCGCCCGGCGCTTCTTCACGAATCATGACAAAGGCGTCGCGAACACTGGCAATCTCCTGTAGGGCGTTTTGGATTTCCCCTAATTCTATCCGGAAACCGCGTAATTTTACCTGACTGTCGATGCGGCCCAAAAATTCCATGGCACCGTCGTCACGGCGTTTAACCAGGTCACCGCTACGGTACAAACGCGCGCCCGGCGGGCCATAAGGATGCGCAATAAATTTTTCATTGGTCAGGTCCGGCCGGTTGAGGTAGCCGCGCGCCAACCCTATGCCACCGATACACAATTCGCCGGGTACGCCCACCGGTAACAATTGCAGGTTTGAATCCAGAACATGCAGGTCAAAGCCGCCAAGTGGAAAACCAATGGGCGGATTTAGGGTTTCACTTGCATTGGTTTCATAATAACAGGCGCACACGGTGGTTTCCGTGGGACCATAGGCGTTCACCATCTGACGACCGGGCTGGAAACGTTTTACCAGTGGTTGCGGACACTTTTCACCCGCCGTGATGATTGTTTTTAAATCGGGCATGGGCCGAGTGTCAAACAAGGCCAGCACAGAAGGCGGCAAGGTAATTGTGCTGATTTTTTCCGCTACCATCCGCTCCTGTAACAGGCCGATATCGGCCTGGGTTTCTGTTTCGATCAGGTGCAGTGCCGCACCGTTCAACAGGGCCATAAATATTTCCCAGGTAGCCGCGTCAAAACTCAGCGAGGCAAACTGTAAAATCCGGCTGGTGGAATCTATTTTAAAAGCCTTGCGCTGTTCATGGGCAAGGTTCACCAATCCCCGGTGCGCCAACAACGTTCCCTTGGGCTTTCCCGTAGAGCCGGAGGTGTAAATCACATAGGCCAGTTGAAGCGGACCGATTTCCGGCAGGGTTAGCGTGTTGTCAGTTTTGCCTTCCTGCAACAGGGATTCCATGGTTATTAGTTGGATATCCGGCGGAAAAACAGACTGGGCATGTTCCAATGTACTATCGTTTGTTAAAATGAAGGAGGCGCCCGCATCCTGCGCCATATAGCGCAACCGTTCCCCTGGATAGGCTGGATCAAGCGGCAGATATGCCGCTCCGGCCTTTAGAATGGCCAGCATGGCAATTACCGTCAATGGGCCGCGGTCCATGCAAATACCCAGGATATCTTCTGTTTTAATCCCGGTCTCCAACAGACGGCCTGCTGCCTTATCCGAAAGCCTGTCCAGCTCGGCATACGATATTTCACTTCCGTTTGTGGACAGGGCGGTCTGCGAATGGTTTTCAACAACCCGGGCACGAAAGGCCGCCACGACATTATTCATTTTTAATTTATCCGCGGCACGGGCGGACAGTTGTTGAAGAAGTTGATCTTGTTCCCTGCGTCCCATCAGCGGGATCTGTGCAATTTTCCGCGCCGGATTTTCCAGCATCCCGGTTAAAACCCGCATCAAATGACGCCCCATGCGTTCGATGGTTTCCGCGCGGAACAGGTCACTGTTATATTCCAATCTCAAACTGATGTTATCTGCGTTTTCGATTGCATAAAGACTTAAATCTACCTTGGCCACAACGGATTCCGGAACGACTTCTTCAAATTGCAGACCGGCCGTATCCATAGCCAGGCTTTGTGCATTCTGTAAAATAAACGCCGCCTGAAAAAGCGGAGGATGGGCCAGGTCACGTTCCGGCTGAAGCAGTTCCACCAGTTGCTCGAAGGGCAGGGATTGATGGGCATGGGCTTCGAGGACATTCTGCCGGATATTTTGTAAGGTCTGTGCAACGGTGGTGCTTGCCTCAAACGAGCCTTTTAATACCAGGGTGTTTACAAAAAAACCAATCAGATTATTGGATTCTTCCAACAGCCGCCCGGTAACCGGTGAACCGATCAAAATATTCGTTTGACGGCTATAGCGGTGCAACAGGATTTGGTAAGCGGTCATCAGGGCCATAAACAGGGTGACGCCGTTTTGTTGCGTAAAAATTTTTAAACGGGCCGTTTGGCTTTCTTCCAGTTCAAAATCGATTTGCCGTCCGTTAAAGGATTGTACCGCCGGACGTGGAAAATCCGTGGGCAGTTCCAAAACGTCGGGTTGTGGACCGATTTTTTCCTTCCAGTACCGGATATGTTTTTCCAGGATATCACCGCTTAACCATTGACGCTGCCAAGAGGCATAATCGGCGTACTGGAAGGGAAGGGGGGCCATATCTACTTCGTTCTTTGTGCTAAGGGCGCGGTAAAAGGCCAATACCTCATTGATAAAAACCTGCATCGACTGCCCGTCGCTGATAATATGATGGATGACGCCCGTCAACAAAAAGCGGGTATCATTAAAACCGACTACCCTCATACGCAATAGCGGTAGTTCTTCCAGGTTAAAAACGGTTGCGGCCATGGCGGCGGACTCGCTGCGGACCGTTTCTTCTTCCGGTATTCCATCTTTGTTTTCGGCATATTCCAAATGGAAGTCAAAATCGGAATGAATATGCAAATAGGGCGCTCCGTCTTTGTTGACAAAACTGGTCCTTAGAATTTCGTGCCGGTCGATTACCGCCCGGATACTTTTTTCCAATAACTCAATATCCAGTTTTCCGTTTATCATCAGGGCCAGGTTGATGTTGTAGGCGGTGGTGCCCGGGTTAAACTGATCGATGAACCACAAACGTTGTTGGGGCAGTGAAACGGGCAGTAGCCCGGAACGGGCCACGGGGACCAATTCGGGCAGATCCGGACGTTGACCGCTGGCCTGTTCCATTTCAACCAACAAAGCCTGGCGGGCGATGGTGGGCGAATCAAAAACGGCGCTTAATGGGATTTCCACTTTAAAAGCCTGACGGAAGCGTGTAACCAGGCGTGTGGCAAGAATCGAGTGGCCGCCTAATTGAAAAAAATTACGGTGTATGCCGATGGGTTCCACGGCGAGGATGTCCTGCCAAATGGTTTGTATTTCTTTTTCCAGGGCCGTGCCGGGGGCCACATAGCTTTCTGTGTCCGGCGCCGGGCCTTCGGGGGCGGGCAGCGCCTTGCGGTCTATTTTCCCATTGGGCGTAAGCGGGAAGCTTTCCAGCGTAATAAAATGCACCGGGATCATATAATCCGGCAGACTGGCGGAAAGGGCGGCGCGGATATTATCTGCATCAATTACCGTCCCGCTGTTTGCAGGGGTTATATATGCCGTCAATTGCTTGTTGCCCGGTTGCGGTTCGTACACGGTGACCAGCGCTTCGCGTATTTCCGAAAGGGCTGTAAGGTTCGCCTCTATCTCACCGAGTTCGATGCGGAAACCGCGGATTTTTAGTTGAAAATCCAGACGTGAAAGATAATCGATGTCGCCGCCGGGCAGCCGCCTTACAAGGTCGCCGCTGCGGTACATACGCGCGCCGGGTATTTTTGAAAAGGGATCGGGGATAAATTTTTCGGCGGTCAGATCCGGTCGCAAATGATAGCCGCGCGCCAATTGAATTCCGCCAATAAACAATTCTCCCGGCACACCTACAGGCACAGGGCGGAGCTGTTCATCCAAGACATAAATATTTGTATTGGCGATCGGTTTTCCTATAGGCAACAACTTATTCTGTAACGTTTGCGTGCAGGCATAGGCTGTAACATCCACCGCTGCCTCGGTGGGGCCATATAAATTGTGGAAGTCCGCGTGCAGTTTTTTATAAAAGCGTTCCTTTAGATCAACGGGCAGGGCCTCGCCGCTGCATATAACCCGTTTAAGGGAATCACATGTCCCAACGCCCGGCGCTTCCAGAAAAACCTGAAGCATGGGTGGTACAAAATGCAAAGTGGTGATTTTCTGATCGTGAATGGTTTGCACGAGATATGCGGTATCCTTATGACCCTCCGGGCGGGCCATCACCAGGGTGGCGCCGTACATCAGAGGCCAAAAGAATTCCCATAGCGAGACATCAAAAGTGTAGGGCGTTTTTTGCAGGATTCGATCTGTTGCATCCAGTTTGTAGGTATTCTGCATCCATTGCAGCCGGTTGCGGATGGCCTTATGGGGCAAGATGGCGCCCTTGGGCCGACCGGTGGAACCGGATGTGTAGATCATATAGGCCGCCTGATCGGGCGCAATATCCAGTTTGGGGTTATCTTCGCTGCGTTCCGGCAGGTTGTCCACATCGACAATTAAATGTTTGTGCCCCGATTGCCTGATATCCTGGATAAATTTTTTCTGGGTTAAGATCAATGCCGGTTTGCTGTCTTCCAACATAAAGCGGATGCGGTCCGTTGGATTGGTAGGGTCGATGGGCACATATGCCGCGCCTGCTTTAATGATGGCATAAAGGGCAAGCACCATTTCCGCCGAGCGTTCCATATAGACTGCCACGCGCCGGTCTGCTTTAATCCCAGCATGAATCAACTCCCGGGCAAGCCGGTTGACCGCCCGGTTCAGGGCGTCATAGCTCCATTTCCGGTCATCAAAAATCAGCACTGTTTGTGTAGGTGTCGCCCGCACCTGGCGCTCAAACTGAATAGGGATAAAAGCCGTGGAATCATAATTCTGTTGGGGGCCTTTACTGATTTTTAGCAGGGACTCTTCCTGTTCCTGATTTAAAATTTTATGTTGCCCTAAAGGAAGATCGGGGTTGCGGGCCATGGACAAAAGAAGATTGCGCAGATGTCCCAACATATCGGTAATAACCGGTTCTGTAAAACGGGTCGGCTGATAGGAGGCATCGATAATGATTTCCTCATCGGCGGCAACAAGAAGTGTAAGCGGAAAATTGGTTTGTTCATAAACGCCAAAATCCGAAAGGGTAAGACTTGTTTTTTGACGGCCCATTTCTTCTTCAACCGGATAATTTTCAAATACCAGAATGCTTTCAAACAGGGGGCCGGAATCAATTGCGCTTTGTTTTTGCACATCGGCCAGCGCGCTGTATTCAAAATCCCGTAACAGCACGGCCATCCGCTGCACTTCTTTTAACCAGGTGTTTGTCGATTTTTGTGGATCAATATTTACACAAAGCGGCAAGGTGTTTATAAATAACCCAACCATATTTTGAATATCGGTTATTTCAGCGGGTCTTCCAGAAACCGTTGCGCCAAAAACGATTTGATTTTCGCGACTGTAATGATGCAGCAAAAGGGCCCAGGCACCCTGCACCATGCTGTTGACGGTTAGGTTCTCTTTCCTTGCTGTGGCTTTTATACGTGCCGTTTCAGTACGATTTAAACGGAACTGCTGTTTTCCATAACGATCCATTGATTTTCGCTGATTTGGCAGTTTATCCACATTAAAAGGAGTTGGAACGGAAAACTCTTGCAAAAAATCTTTCCAAAAAACATTGGCCTTTTCTTTATCCTGCTTTTGTAACCATAAAATATATTCCTTGAAGGGACGGGCGGGCGGTAAGGGTGCTTCCAGCCCTTTTAGCCCGGTTTCATATAAGATGAACAATTCTTTTAGCAGAATGGGATTCGACCAACCGTCAAGGATCAGATGATGATTACTCCAAAGCACCTGCCATAAATCATCTTCTAATCTAAGAAGATGCAGGCGCAATAAGGGCGCTTTGGATAAATTAAAACCTTTTTTTCGATCTTTATCCAACAGTATTTTAAAGCCAATGGATTGTTCTTCTGATGTTTTATCGCGCCAATCATCCATGAGCACTGGCAACTCCACTTCTTTGTGGACGACCTGTAAGAGCTTTTCACTTTTTTTATAAATAAAAGCGGTCCGCAGAACCGAATGGCGCCGTACGAGCGCGCGCAGGGCGTTTCTAAAAACCTGCGGTTCAATAGGCCCTCGCAGCTTAAAGTACATGAGCTCGTTATAGGTCGGGCTTTCCGGTTCCAGCAGCTTATGAAATAACATCCCCTGTTGCATAGGTGATAAGGGATATATGTCTTCAATGTTTTTATGTTGCGTTGGTTTTTTACTCATAATTTAAATTTTGCAAATTTTCCTTTAATTTTACGGCGCTTATCCTAAATATTTAATGCCACTCGTCCTCGGAGTAAAGTGGATTGGAAAAAGCTGCGGTTAAATGATGTATTTGATTGATTTCATCAACGCTTAATTGCTTTTGCCAATTTTTTATATTTTCCCTGCTATTGCGTTTTAAACTGTGCATTTTACCATCGCGTGCCGTGGCAGGATTGCCGCTGCCAGTAAATTTTTCAATTTTCCGCATAATTGTTTGATTCATGTCAATTCCAATTTCTGCATATATTTTATAAAACAACGTCATGGGATTCATCGATAAATCTTCATGTCGATAAAAAAGCCAGTTGCTGTGTTCCTTGGAGTAACGTAAAATAACGCTGGTAAATATATTCCAGACCAGACATTGTGTTTCAATAGAAAAAGGAATGAATTCTTCCCCGGCCCATTTACGTATATCATCGCTAAAATCAGATAAGTATTCATCCATCAATTCTTCCTGATCGGCAAGCCAGGCAAAATTAAAACCCCACTTCATACGTTTCATGCTGTTGATATAGGCAGCGGGGTGGCGGAACAGAAACAGGGGTAAAATTCCCAAATTATGACTGAGCCAGGGTGCCATAAAAACAGCGAAAGGGTCCTGTATCACCGGTTTCATCCCTTTATTCAAACGCCTGTTTAAGCTAAGGTAGCGTACTATATGGTACAGATGGTACTTGGGAGAAGGGGATTGTTTCATAAAAACCCTTAATTCATCCTTTGTGAAACTCAAGCCGAGTCCGCTTCTTATTTTGACATATCGTTCCGAATCAACCTCCTGGAAATAGGGGAAGTTGGTGCCCGCTCCAATCAGATGAATGGGGTCACGCAGGATATTAAAAGGTTCCAAAACATAGAACATCTCATCCGAAAGGGTTAACATGCGGGCCGTCCAGGTTGTACCTGAGCGTTGCAATCCTGAAATTAAAACCGGTCTTGCCATATTTTTTCCTGTTTTCATTCCAAATCATCCAATTCGGATAAAATATCATCTAACTCTTCCTGGTCAACCTCCATCGCTGAAAAGTCAGAAGGTGTATATCCTCCGCTTTCGCCGCTTAAGCTGTGCTCGATTATTTGATCTAAAGCCTGGACGGTTTTATCGGCAAATTGAACAATAAAACTTTCACTCACGCTATCGGGACAAAAATTAAAGGTTATGTTAAAAACACCATTAACAATACTGGATGTAATTTCAAGCAGATGGCTGTTTCTGTTTTCAGCACCAATGTCGGCGCCGGTTTCCCCCGGTTTCATTTCAAAGCGGCTTTTCATGGCTTCATCTTGTTCAAACTGTCCCAGGTAATTAAACAATATCCCGGCGCTGGGCAATTTTTCTATCTCCTTACGGACGGTCTCTGGCGCCAAAAACCTCAACAATCCATAATTGATCCCATTCTCAGGAATAGCACGTATTTCTTCTTTAAGGGACTTGATCACTTCACCCAAGTCCGACTCTGATGTATGCAAATGTACGGGAAAAAGCGATGTAAACCATCCCACGGTGCGGGCCAGGTCAACTTCTTCAAATAAAGCTTCGCGTCCATGCCCTTCCATATCGATCAGTAAGCTGTTTGTGCCCTTAAGGTTTTTCCAGGCGATGAATAACGCTGTCAATAAATTTTCGACAACTCTGGTATTATAGGTTTCCGGTACCACGCGTTGTAGGTTGGCTGTTTGTTCTATATTCAATTTAATGTCAATATGTATGCGGTCTTTTTGCAAATTTTTACCCGTTTTCAACATCTTTAACGAAGCTGCCTCTTGCCCGATAAAATTTTGCCAAAATTTCATTTCCTTTCCCCAATCCGTGGTGCGGGCATATTCCTTTAAACGTTTCGCATAGTAAGCAAAGGAAGTGGTCTTGGCCGGTAAAGTTAGCGGTTTTTCTTCGCTAAACCGTGCATAAGCCAGTTGCAAATCCTCCAGCAGCACCCGCCACGAAACCGCATCAATAACGGTATGATGGATGCTAATAAATAAACGGTCACCAATAGCACTGTCCAGGGAGAAATAAAGGATTTTAAACAAGGGCCCCCTTTGCAGATCATGTCCGCTTTGGGTTTTTTCAACAATTTTTTTCATGCTGGATTTCTGCTCATCCAGGTTTAAGCGGCGCAAATCCTGATATTCAAAAAGGGGTGCCTCCGTCGTCTGTGTTGCTATCATGGGGCTTCCATCATCCCAATATAAGCGCAGCATATCGTGATGGGCATATAACGTGTTGGCCACTCCTTGGAGAATATCCGGCTTGAGGGCGGCTTGGCTTTTAAGCATTATGGATTGGTTCCAGTGTGCGCGTTGCGGCAGATCGAGTTGTTTAAACCAGAGCAGAATCGGGGTTAATTCTACTTCCCCTGTGATTGGTTGCTGCTCGGCATGGATCGCCACCCCTTCACGGGCAATAGTCGCCAGCCCTTCGATGGTCGGATTCTCAAATAGTTCCCGGGGTGTAAAAGTGAGTCCATCCCTGGCCGAGGCGGAAATAAGTTGAATCCCCACAATGGAATCACCACCCAATTCAAAAAAGTTGTCCCTAACGCCCACTTTATCCAGCTTCAACACTTTCATCCACAAATCGGACAGCTGCTTTTCCCGATCATTGCGGGGTGCAAGATAGGCATTTTCCAATTGGTTCCGTCCAAGGTCGGCAGGATTTGGCAAGGATTCCCGATCAATTTTTCCATTTGCCGTGAGTGGAATTTTATCTATAAAAAGCCAGGCAGAAGGTACCATATAATCCGGGAGGTTTTTCTTTAACGCATCTTTTAGGGTTGCCTGGGATGGCTGCTGTTCCTTGCTTACGACATATGCAACCAATGCCTTTTCTTGACTTCCGAAAGGACGAACCTGTACGGTACAATCTTCTACGCCTGGACCTTTACGCAGAGCGGATTCAATTTCACCCAATTCAATGCGGAAGCCACGCACTTTCACCTGATGGTCCATACGTCCTATATACTCGATTTCACCAGTTGGAAGAAAGCGGCACACATCGCCGGTTTTATATAACCGGGCGCCGGGTACCTTCCCAAAGGGATCGGGAATAAATTTTTCCGCGGTAAGATCCGGGCGGTTGGCATAGCCGCGCGCCAGTTGCACGCCTCCAATATGCAATTCCCCCCTTACACCAACAGGCACCGGTTTTAAAGCAGGATTCAAAACATACAACAGAGTATTGGCAATTGGCCGTCCAATGGGTAATTTACCGTCTTCCCGTTCAACAGGACAGGTATAATGACTCACATCAACAGAAGCTTCCGTAGGGCCGTAAAGGTTATGCAAACGGGCGGTGGGCAGGGTTTTATAAAATTCCCGGCTCAGGGCATAGGGAAGGGCTTCACCGGAACAGACCACATTTTTCAGGCTTGTACATGCCCCGGCATTACGCTCTTCCAGAAAAACCTTTAACATGGGCGGTACAAAATGCATGGTCGTAACATTTTCCCGTCGGATCAAGTCCGTGAGATAGGCTGTATCCTTGTGTCCGCCGTCGCGGGCAACCACCAAACGTGCCCCAAACATAAAAGGCCAAAAGAATTCCCAAACAGAAACATCAAAACTAAAAGGTGTTTTCTGCAGGACCGTTTCGCCCGGCCCCAGAGGGTAGGCCTGTTGCATCCATTGCAGGCGATTTAAGAAACCGCGGTGTGTAAGCAGGGTCCCTTTGGGCTTGCCGGTAGAACCGGAGGTGTAGATCATATAGGCCAGTTGATCAAGGTCAAAGTCAATCGTCGGGTCGCTGGATGGTTGTTTATCAACATCTGCGCTATCCATGAAAATGATTCTTATCTCCTGGTTTTCAAATTTATCTGCAAGATTGGTGGTGGTTATCACTGTCCGCGCACCGGAATCCTGAAGCATAAAGGTTGTACGGTCCACAGGATGACCGGGGTCCAGGGGCACATAAACGCCACCACAGCGCATGACGGCATTTAGGGCCAGTACCATGTTATCCGAGCGTTCCAGACAAACCGCCACCCGCTGCTCGCGTTGCACGCCGTTCTCCACAAGCAGATGCGCCCATTGGTTAACCTTTTGATTAAATTCCGCGTACAAGAACGTATGCCCCTCAAAGGTCAGTGCGGGCGCCCCGGGCCTTTTGCGCGCTTGTTCCATGATCTGCTGAGGAACGGTTTGACCATTGGGAAAATCAAGGGCCGTATCGTTCCACTTGTGTGTCAGTAGCTCTTCTTCATGGGGTCCGATAAAATTGATCTCTGCAATCGGTATGTCCATTTGAGTAGTTAAAATTATTAGCAAGCGTTCAAAATGATCTTTAAGTCGTTTGATTGTCTCTGCACGGAATAAAGAAGTATTGTATTCAAATGCACCACGGATCGAGTTACTGTCAAATAATTCCAGCAACAGATCAAATTTAGCTGTTCCGCTATCCGTACGGTAGGGCCTGGTTGCAAAGTTTTTACTAAAGGCACATATATCATCCTCCTGCATAGAAAACATCACCTGAAACAGCGGGGCATGTTCCAGGCTGCGCTGCACATTCAGGGCCTCAAGCAATTTTTCAAAGGGGTAATCCTGATGGTTTAATATTCTCGCGGCCTTGTCCCGTACCTGGTCCAGGATATCCCTGAAGGTGGCGCCCGGTTTAAATTGGGTCCTTTGTACAATTGTGTTAACAAAAAAACCGATCAGGCCTTCCATCGCTTGTTGGGTCCGACCGGCGACAGGCGTGCCGATCAACACCTCCTGCTGGGCGGCATAATGGTGCATTAAGGTTTGAAAGGCGGCCATCAGTACTACAAAGGATGTGGTACCTTGCCGGTTACAACAGGTACGTACTTTTTGGGATATGGCTTCGCCAAGTTCAAAATAAAGTCGTTTACCGACAGGGGCATTGTTCGCTTTTCTCGGAAAATCCGTGGGAATGTCCAACAAAGGCGGCGCCCCTTTCAACTCTTTTTTCCAGAAATTCAATTGTTGCCCTGCCTGGTTGCCGTTGATCCATTCCCGTTGCCACACGGCAATATCCACATATTGAAGTGCAAGAGCGGGCGTTACGACGGATTTTTCTTCAATTAACAGATCATAATAATGGCTCGCTTCACGGATAATAATCCCGTTTGACCAACCGTCAGTTATAATGTGGTGTGCAACAAGGGCAAAAATATATTCGTTCTCCTTCAATCGGACCAGCATTATTTTGAGGATCGGTAATTCGTTTAGTTTAAAAACCGTTTTGGACAAAGTATCGATTAAACCCTGTGCGGCAACATCCTTTTGCTCCGTAGGAAGCGTTCTTAAATCATGCTGAATCAATACAGGTTGATATTCCGCATGTATTTTTTGCATGCCTTTTCCTTCGATGGTATGAAAGGTCGTTCGAAGGATTTCATGGCGCTCTACGAGAAGGGCAATACTTTTTTCCAATAAGCGGGCGTCAACATTGCCGTTTATATAGATAGCCCCTGGAACATTGTATTGGGTGCTGCCAGGTTCCAGTTGATCAATAAACCAGAGCCGTTGCTGGGCAAAGGAGAGCGGCATATAGGTTTGCCGCGGAGCCTGTTCTATCTTTTGAATGTCGGTGTTTTCTGCAATCGCTTTACTCCGGGTATGGGTTTCGTATCCAAAATTTCCGGCCAAAATTTCCGATTGTTCACACAGGAAATCATGTTTATGAAAGCCGCGCCATTTCCCGGCCACTTTATTATTGATGTTCTGGTGCAGATAAAATTTAAAATCGCCCACCATCTGTGAACCCTGCTTTAACCCCTCCGTCATTTTTCTACCCTGGTAGGGTTTAAGCATATCGGCAGTAAAAGGGACGCCCAGAAATTCAGTGAGTCGCCGTATTTCCGCTTCAGGTTTAAAAAGCAGGTCCTCAAAACGTAAAAACACATGGCGTTCATCGGGGATGTCTTTTAGAAAATCCAAAATATTTTGATGACTGTTCAGCCAAATCAATTCGGCCAATTGCTGCCGGGTAAATTTGTGCGGGAATTTAAAAAAATTCTTATCGAGCTTGGCTTCGATAAAAGAATAAATCATGGCATAGGGATGACGTGCAAGGTGCACATAAAGAGGTTGCTCAAAATCTTCCTCGGCACGCTGTAGGGCTGCCGGATCAATCGCATAGGATGGTGTTTTGTCCACTAGTATTTTTTGTTTTAATCCATTCTGCAGAAGGTGGTAAAAATCCTTAACCGTGATATCCTTGTCCTCAATATCCCGCATGATCCGTTCGGCTTCAGCAAGGGAAGTGTGCTGGATTTCCTTGATGGCATGGGTCGTAGCTTCCAACCAGAGAGGCAATCCCTGTTCTTCAAAAAAACGGCGACGTTCGCCTATGGTGTTAAATGAGAGCAAATCCAATTCCGGAGGAGAAAAAAGGACGGGGTTACCGGCCAGCATAATCCGCAATAACGTTGACCCTGAACGCGGGGGAGAAAGAATAAAGATTGCCGGTTTGTTTTTTGTTAGATGCGTTGGTTCCTTTTTGCGTTTTTGCAACGGAAACACAATTTGACGGAAGGCCTGAATATCCGCATTTTTAATTTTGGACTCAGCTGAGATAGCCATGACCTTAAAAGAGTCGTCAACCGCTCCAACTGCTGAATCCCCAAAATTTTTAAGTACTTCTTCGGTAAAATATTCCTGGGCAAACATGGCAAACTCGGCAATGCGCGGGGCCTGGAAAACCATACCTACATGCAGCTTTTTATCCACTTCCTCCTGCAGGCGGTTTATAAGTACTGCGGCTTTTAACGAGTTGCCACCGATATCAAAAAAGTTATCGTACATACTAAGGGTCTTTACGCCAAGTATTTCCCGCCAAAGTTCTGCCAGATGGGCTTCCAACCGGTTCCGTGGCGAAACAAACCGTGTTTTTGGTCTGTCCTTTTTCAGGTTTACATCCGGCAGCCCGCGACGGTCAAGTTTGCCATTTGAAGTAAGCGGAAAAGCATCCAGCGGGATAAAAAAATTGGGGGCCATATATTCCGGCATATGGCGGATGATATATTGGCGCAGATCCTCCGGGACAGGAGATTGGCCTTCTTCCGGGATATACCAGGCTATGATAGCCTTTTCCATATCGGTGCCACGAACCAGCACAATGCAATCCTTTATTGCAGGATGCCCGCGTAAAACTGCTTCAATTTCCCCGAGTTCGATTCGAAAACCGCGTAGCTTCACCTGGTGGTCGATGCGTCCAAGATATTCAATTTCCCCGCCGGGCAGGTAGCGGCAAAGGTCGCCCGTTTTATACATACGGCTGCCGGGGGATTTTGCATAGGGATCGGCGATAAACTTTTCCGCCGTCAGCCCCGGCCTGTTGGCATAGCCGCGTGCCAACTGAACCCCGGCGATATACAGCTCTCCGCCAACGCCAACGGGTACGGGATTTAAAGCCGGGTCCAGAATATATATTTGGGTATTGGCGATGGGGGAACCGATGGGCAGCTTTTTATCGTCTCGATCTCTGGGACAGGTATAGGCCGTAACATCGACGGCGGCTTCCGTTGGACCGTATAAATTGTACAATACCGCGTTGGGAAGCGTTTTATAAAATTGCTCGCTCAGCGCGTAGGGCAAGGCCTCGCCGGAACAGACGACCCGTTTTAAAGAGATGCATTTCTTGCTGTCACGGTCTTCGAGAAAAACCTTGAGCATGGGCGGAACAAAATGTAGGGTGGTCACACCGTATTGCCGGACTGTCTCGGTGAGGTAGGCACTGTCCTTATGGCCTTCTTCGCGGGCGATGGCTAGCGTGGCGCCTTGCATAAAAGGCCAGAAAAACTCCCAGACCGACACATCAAAACTGAAGGGCGTTTTTTGCAGTACAACGTCCTTCATGGTCAGGCCGTAGCTTTCCTGCATCCAGATCAATCGGTTAAGAATACTTTTATGTGCCAGGAACGTTCCCTTGGGTTTACCGGTGGAACCGGAGGTGTAGATCATGTAGGCCAACTGGTCACCGTCGATGTCCACCACAGGGGGCGTGACGGGAAGCGATTCAATTAAGGCAAAAGAGGCGTCCAGTACGACGGCGTGTATGGAACTTCCTTTAAATAAATCCAGCAAATGTGCCTGGGTCAGGATCAGCCTTGCCCCGGAATCATCCAACATAAAACGGCGTCGTTCCGCCGGGTGGCGCGGGTCAAAAGGCACATATGCGGCCCCGGCCTTTAAAATGCCGTGCAGGGCGATAACCATTTCCGCCGAACGGTCCATGCACACCCCCACGCGGTCGTCCCGCCCGATCCCATGGGAAACCAGGTAATGGGCCAACTGATTACCGCGTTCTTCAAATTGGCGGTAAGTAAAGGTGCCTTGCGCGCTCAAAAGCGCCGGATGATCGGGATTACTTAGGGCAAATTGCGCGGTATATTGATGGATAAACGGGCTCTTGGGATAATCGGCGGCGGTCTGGTTCCAGCGCAGCAAAATGTTTTGTTCCTCTTCAGGCGGCAATAAGCCAATCTTATCAAGATGCGTATCCGGCGCCTGGGCAATTTGATCCAGCAGGTACGCAAAATGGCGCATCATGCGTTCCACGGTTTCCGCTGTGAATAAATCCGCGTTGTACTCCAGAACGCCTTTGAGGGTTTCACGGCCCTCTTCCATGATCAAAAGCAAATCAAACTTGGCGGTACCGGTTTCAAAATCGATTGTCTTTAGTTCAAGATCGCCAAAGTTGAGACCGGAGAGCGCGTCGCCCTGCAACTCGAACATCACCTGGAACAGTGGTGCGATCTGGTTGTTGCGTTGTGGCTGTACTTTTTCCACCACCTGCTCAAAGGGCACATCCTGATTGTCATACGCCTTAAAGGCCCTGGTTTTTACCTGTTTCAGAAAATCGCTAAAGGACAGTGAACCGTCTATCTCTGCGCGGATGACCAGCGTGTTTACAAAAAAACCGATCAGCGCTTCCAACTCCTTTTTATTGCGGTTGGCGATGGGGATACCAAGGCCAAAATCATTCTGGTTGGAATAGCGGTACAGCAGGGTTTGAAATGCGGCCAACAGGGTAATAAAGGTGGTAACACCGGATTTTCGGGACAGCGCACGCAGGGCAGCAGTTGTTTTAGGGCTGATCTGAAAAATATGATGACGTCCCCTAAAACTCTGAACGCCCTCACGACTGCGGTCAAAAGGTAGTTCCAGCAAGGTGGGCATGCCTTTTAACTCATCGGCCCAGAAATCAAGCTGACGGGCCATTTTCGCCTTGTCGGACTTGTTCTTTTGCCACCAGGCATAATCAAAATACTGAATTTTCAACGGGGCCGGTTTTTGGCCGTCGCCTTGAAGTGCACGGTAATAGCGCGCGGTTTCGTTTATAAAAACCCCCATAGACCAACCGTCGGCCACAATATGATGGATGGTTAGCAGCAGGGCATGGGCCTGTTCGTCCACTTTTATCAAACGCGCGCGCAGCAAGGGCGCCCGGGACAGATCAAAAGGCGTCTGGGCTTCGATGGCGGCCAGTTCCCCCAGCGGCAAATCGCCAATATCTTCAACAGACAGGCCAATGGAGGCCTGTCCGGCCTTTTTTTGTAACGGAGCCCCTTTTTCCGTTTCGAAATAAACCTGGAGTATCTCATGACGCTGAACAACGGCGTTGATGCTTTGTTCAAGCAGATCGGTTTCAAGCGGTCCTTTAAATTTTACTGCCGCGCTGATATTATAGAGCGAACTGCCCGGTGCAAGTTGATCGAAAAACCACAACCGTTCCTGGGCATAAGAAACCGGGAACCGGTCAGGATCGGGGCGGGGTGCGATTGTATCCTGCCCGTCGCCAGCGGTTTTTTTACGCGCCTGTAATTTCTTTAAAAGAAGCTCGCGCTGTTCAGGGCTTAGGTTCTTTAGTTTTGCGGAGATATCACTCATATTTTATTTACAATTCCTGTATTCTAATCATCGTTAAGCAGGGCATCCAATTCATCCCCGGAAAGATCATCCATATCATCGAGTAAGTTGGATAGTTCTTTTTCGTCAATGGCCCCGGTCAATTCTTCCATAAGACTGGCTGCAATCCCATCAACTGTGGGACTTTCAAAAAGAGCACGTAAAGGTACTTCCACCCCAAATTGTTCCCGGATCATACTCATGACCTGGGTGCCAAGCATGGAGTGACCGCCCAGTTCAAAAAAATTATCAAACACGCCCACCTTTTCGATACGCAATACCTGGGCCACAATGGCGGCAAGCTTTTCTTCAGTTTCCGTACGTGGCGCCACATATTCGGCGCTTAGTTGTCCGCGCAAATCCTCGGGAACGGGCAGGGCACGACGGTTTACTTTTCCGCCCGGCAACATTGGCACTGTCTCTAACTGGATAAATGCCGCGGGCAGCATATAGGGCGGTAATTGATTTTTCATAAAAGTCCGTAAAGCCGGAATCGAAACCACCGCTCCGGCCTTGGGCCGGAAATAGGCCACCACTTGTTTCTCGCCCATCACATCGGTTTTAATGGCGATCAATGCGGTTTCCAAATCCGGATGTTGCGACAAAATATTTTCCACCTCGCCCGGTTCAATGCGAAACCCGCGTATTTTTACCTGGGCATCGATGCGGCCCAAAAATTCAATGATACCATTTTCATGTAAACGGACCTTATCGCCTGTGCGGTACATTTTTTGACCCGGCGTAAAAGGATCATCTACAAAGGCCAGTGCTTCCTCCTGCGGACGATTGTGATAACCCGACGCCAGATTTTTTCCAGCAATACAAAGTTCGCCGGGCAATCCGAAAGGCAAGAGCCGTTGCCTTTCGTCCAAAACATAAGCCGTGCGGTTGGCGTTGGGTAATCCAATGGGGAGCGATCGGTTATGTTCCAAAACAAGGCTTTCGTCCGGCACATCGAAACAAGTGGATGTTATAACCGTTTCCGTCGGCCCGTAAGCATTTATCAAACGAACCCCTTTTAGTGCGGATTGCCTCCAGTGCTTTAGGGCGGTTGGCGTCATAGCGTCTCCACCGGAAATTACAAGACGCAGGGTGGGGCAGTTTGTGGACCCGTTTTCGGCAAGATGGGCACACCACTGATTCCAATAAGCCGTGGTCGGATTTACCACGGTTAAACCCATGTCGTTTATTTTATCGGCGAATTTTTCAACCGGCCAAATATCTTCATCGCGCAAAACGATTGTTGCCCCGGCGCATAAAGGAGAGAGGATTTGTTCCAGGGCCGCGTCAAAGTTCATCGCGGCAAACTGCAAAGACCGGTCGTTTTCCGTAAGGCCGAAATAAGCGCACATATCAACGGTATGGTCGGCAATGGCGCGGTGACTGACCAATACTCCCTTGGGCTTGCCACTGGAACCGGAGGTGTAGATAAGATAGGCCGGAGCATCTTCATTTTGATAAACTTCCATGTTCTGTAGTCTGTCCGGCGCGCCATCTACCGCATACACCGGTAACCGGCTGCTTACAAGAAACTCCGCTGCAGATGGCTTCCATCCGGCCTCCATCAATACACAGCGGGCGCCACTGTCCTTTAACATAAATTCCAGACGCTCACCGGGATATGCGGGATCGATGGGCAGATAAACCGCTCCGTGGGCCATCACCCCCAGTAGGATTGCAACGGCGGCAGGTGTGCGGCGGGCTACCACTGCAACCACTTCGCCGGGTTGAATTTTTTTATCCTGTAAAACTTTTTGAACCACACTGATATGTGATTTTAAATCGGCATAAGTCATGTCCCCGTCGGTATTGCTCAGGGCAATTTTGTCCGCACCCGATCGACATTGCTCCAAAATCAAGGGCAGTAATAATTTGGATGCCTTAACTTCCCTGAACTGGGCCCTTAGGGTTTTTAGAATATGTTCCTTCTCATCAGTGTTGAGTAAGGCAATATCTCCAATCGCCTTATCCGGTCCGCTGCTCATTGCTTCAACAACGCGGGTAAAATGGCGTATCATTGCACGGACGGTCCCGGGTTTGAACAGATCGGTATTAAATTCCACTTTTCCTTCAAGCCCGCTTTCGCTTTCCATAAAATTGAATATCAGATCAAATTTACTGGTCTTGTTTTCAAACCCGATGAGCTCTAATTGAGCATTCGGCAGCTCAAGTTTATCGACAGGCGCATTGTTAAAAACCAACATGGTTTGAAACAGCGGCGATTGGCTCATATCGCGTTCCGGGTCCAGCTTTTCCACCAGCATTTCGAAGGGCAGGTCCTGATGGGCGTAGGCGCCGATCATGGTTTCTTTAATTTTTTTCAGCAGGGTGCTTACAGTGGGATTGTCAATGGTATCGGAACGGATAACCAGTGTGTTGATAAAAAAGCCGATCAATGGCTCGATTTCTGCCCGGTTACGGTTGGCGATGGGCGTACCCACCGCAAAATCTTCCTGGCGGCTGTAATGCAGCATCAGGATTTGAAAAGCGGCCATCAACGCCATGAACAGGGTAACATCGTATTGTGCGGCTAACTTTTTTAAAGAATTGCTCAATGTCATGCCCAGCTCAAAAGTCAAAAAATCGCCATTGTGGGTTTGATAGGCCGGACGGGGGAAATCCGTTGGCAGGTCTAGCGCCGCGGGTAAACCGCTCAGTTTTTCTTCCCAATAAAGAAGCTGTTTTTCCAATGTTTTGCCGGAAAGCCATTTACGCTGCCAGGCAGCAAAATCCGCGTATTGTACGCGCAGCGGTTGGATCGTTACCTCTCCGCCTTGAGCGAGGACGGGATAAAAATTCATAAACTCACGAATAAGTACACCGGTTGACCAGTTGTCGGAAACAATATGATGCAGGGTCAGGACGGCGACATGTTCCTCCGCTCCGAGTTTAAAAAGACGGATGCGCATTGGCAGACGTTTTTGCAGATTAAAGGAAATATTTGCTTCACTGACTATTTTTTGTTGTAAATCAGTTTCGCTATCCAGCTCAATCGTTTCAAAGTCCAATTCCGTATGCGGATGGATTTTTTGCCGTGCTTCAGCGCCCTCTTTAAAAAAGGTCGTACGCAGCGTTTCATGTTTTTCCACAATCAGTTCAAAGGTACGTCGAAAGGCATCTTCATTCAGCTTGCCGCGAATGTGTACCGGCGAGCAAATGTTATACAATGGATTGCCCGGTTCCAGTTGGTCCAAAAACCACATGCGTTGCTGGGCGAAGGAAAGGGGAAAGCTGTCCCGCGGGCCCGCTTCGGGCAAGATAGGCATTTGAGTTAAATCCACACCCTGTTTTTTTAACATCAGTTCCAGCACGGCCCGTTTGTCGGGCGGCAAGCTGGCAATTTGTTGATAGACGGAACTCATTGAACCTCAGATGCATAAATTAATAATTAACAATTAACAATTAATAATTGTTTTTTGTTGTTTTCAGAATCGAAGTAAGTAGTTTTATTATTTCGACACAATCATCAAAAATAGAATTGAACAGCTTTGAATCTATAAAACCAGTTTCATGTAATAATCTTAACCAGTAATGCGTTTCACGTGCTTCCTTATATGCGATAGAAAATTTAGATATGAAATCCTTTGTACTTTGTCCACCGATTGCTTCTTCAATATTTGCACCAATTGAAGTACCTGACTTTAATATTTGTTGAGAAATACTAAACTCTCTCTTTTCGGTGGTAAGAAACTGCGATAGTTTTACAATCCGGACCGCAAAGCTAAAACTTTTATCTAGAATAATATTTTCTTTCACTTCCAAGGTTCCTATACACCGATTTTTTTAATTATTAATTGTTAATTATTAATTGTTAATTGTTAATTAGTATCACTCTTTCGTTTTATTTAAAAGCCGGGCAATCTCCTCTGCGCTCATGTTTTCTACTTTATTCAGCATGTCCTCCAGCATATCTTCCTGTTTTCCCGCGCTTGAGCGGGCCTGGTCGATTTGTTCGGCCACACCGGCGATGGTCGGGTTTTCAAACAGGGTCTTCACGGGCACGTCCACCTTAAAACGATCACGCATGCGTGAGATAAGCTGTGTGCCCATCAGGGAATTACCGCCAAGATCAAAAAAGTCGTCATGGATACCGATTTTACCGATGCCCAACAATTTTTGCCATACTTCTAATATTTCTTTTTGCAGATCGCTTTCCGCTGCCACATAAGGCGTCGGCAAATTGGGCCGGTCATATAATTCTTCGTTTGATTTTGGGTTGGGCGTTTCCGCCTGTCGGTTATTTTCAACTGCATCCAGGCGATTTTTCAGGTTCCCACTGGAAATAATGATCCGTTCCGGCATGCTATCGGAAAAGATATAATCCATGCAGCTCAGCGCTTCCGTGCGGTTTAAAATGTATTTTTGCGAGCTACTTTGTTTTGAATCCGTACTAAAATTTAAACCATCCCAATCGATAACACGCCATGGAATGTCTTCTTCCAGTCCCGTGCAGGCATTGGACAAAAAGGCATTTGCCGCCGCATAAGCCCCAAATCCCAGACCGCCAAGAACAGCTGCCAGGGATGACTGAGCAAGGCAAAGCTTTGGTTTAAATTTTCGGGCCAGGCGCTGCAAAACCAGAAAACCTTCCACCTTTGCTTTAAATTGTGCATTTACGGACTCCGCATCTATTTCCGGTATGGGCCGGAAGGCCGCTTCGCCTATTAAACCCGCAGCATGGATGACAATATCGATCTTACCCAGGCGGTTATTGACGGTCTCGAATACCTTATGCATTTCCGGTTCAGAAGATACATCGGCCTGTTCAAATGTAATGGTTGAGCCATTTGCCATGGCCGTTGCAAAGATTGCCGCCTTTTCCGCCAAGGGCCCGCTGAGATCATTCCACTGATCCTGCCTGGGAAAAGAAGACCGCGAGACAAGTGTAAAATCCATTGTACCTTTTGATGCGAGATGTTCAACGAATAAAGCACCTAAGTTCCCGCTACCACCGGTTATAAGTACCGATGTCCGCTTCTCAGTTAAGGCAGCCGTAACAACAGGTTGAATTTTTTGATAATCTTCCTGCCAAAAACGCCCATGACGCAGGGCGTATGTCCCTTTCCAATCCGGCGATAAAAGCATTTTTTGCAGGTGACCGATTTCTCCCTCAATCAGCGTTTGCGGTAAGTCTAAAAGGCGCGCCATTAAACCCGGGCATTCTATGATCAATGTTTTTAGCAATCCATTCAGAAGGCCATGTTCCAAATGGGCACGTTCCGTTCCGATCAACTTAAATTGAGAGTGGCTCACAACGGTCAAATGCATTTTATCATGTTGCGGATGAAGGATAAGCGCTTTTCCTAATGTTGTCAGGCGGTTGAACAATTCCGTAACGCTCTCGTTTTTACTGGCAACGAAAATTATATCTGCGGCAGCTAACGGCTTCAAAAGACGTCGATAATCCGATTCGTTTTGAGGGTTTATCAATATGTGATTATCGTTCTCCTGCCGGAATTCCTTTCCGGTGCCAACATAATTGGCAGATGGCAATTTTTTGGTAAATGCAGGTTCGTGGGTTCCAGTGTAAAAAACAAAAAGTGTTTTATCTGCTTCCTGACGCTTCGGCAGAGAGGCAAAAGTTTTTTTCCAGACAGGTGTATAAAACCAATCGGTAACCATATTTTGTTTGTCGTCGGCCGGGGCTGGTTTTGTGTTCCCGCCAGATGTTTTATGCAGCCAGTAACGCTTGCGTTCAAAAGGATAGGTTGGTAAAGGCAAACGATGATATTTTTCGTCAGGGAACAGGGCTGATGCCTTTAACTTCGCTCCGGCCAGCCATAAACGACCGGCAGTTGTAAGGAACTGTATGCGGTCCTCGATGGGGTCTTGCGGATGGCGCAAAGAGGCCAGGGCTGTGTGTGTGAGGCCATAGCGGCTATGCCTTTTAGCCAGGGAAGCCAGCGTTTTACCGGGGCCGACTTCCAGCAATATGACTTGTGGATCTTCCAAAAGGTGATCCAGGTTATCTGCAAACCGCACCGTACCACGCAGATGACGTGCATAATAATTCGGGCTTGTGGCTTCTTCTTCGCTGATCCAGTCACCGCTCACATTGGATAAATAATCATGTGTGGGCTTGGAAAGCGTTTCACTTTCCACCACGTGCTTAAAAGCCTCAAGTATGGGCCCCATCATTTCAGAATGGAAAGCATGGGAAGTGTGCAATCGACGACAGCCGATGCCTTTTTCCATAACCTTGTGTTCCAGTTCGGTAATTTTATCTTCCGGGCCGGAGAGCACACAGGCGCCCTTTGTATTTACAGTTGCAAGGGATATCCCCGGTATTAACCAGGAATCGATTTCATGGGCGTCAATATCGATGCTGAGCATACGGCCCCCGGGCATGGATTGCATCATTCGACCACGTTCCGCGACTACTTTTAAGACGCTGTCTAAGCTAAAAACGCCCGCAAGATGTGCGGCCACATATTCGCCGATGGAATGACCCGCCATAGCAGTGGCTTTGATACCGTAATGTTCCCAAAGCCTGGCAATGGCCAGCTCAATTACAAACAGGGCGGGCTGGGTAAAGCGTGTTTCTGTTAGTATGCGCGTAGCCGTCTCTTCCGCGCCAGGAGACGGATATAAAATGTCGGTTAGTTTTTGTCCCAAATGGGGTTCCAGAATTTTCGAACAATTGTCGATCACCTTTTTAAAAACCGTTTCGTTTTCATAAAGCCCCTTGCCCATGTTCACATATTGCGCCCCCTGACCGGAAAAAAGAAAAACTACATTGGGCTGCGATGGATTTTTTTTATGTCCCATACCCAACAGTCGTTTGGGTTCCTTACCTTCCAACACTGTTTGCGCATCGCTGATGGAAGAAGCCACAACAAAACGACGCTGACTAAAATGCTTACGGCCGTTAAAAAGCGTAAAGGCAGCATCCGCGGGATCTATACCGTCATGATTTTTAAAATGATCGGCTAAATTATGGCTGGCTGTATCCAAAGCGCTCGGCGTTTTAGCGGAAAGCACAAACAAATTCGGGCAAGGAATATGATTTGTTTTTTCTAACTTTGGCGCCTCCTGCAAAACCACATGGACGTTTGTACCGCCAATGCCAAAAGAGCTTACCCCGGCCCGGCGGGGACCGTCAGAACTCCAGTTTCGTAGTTTATCGTTCACATAAAAAGGTGAATTCTCAAAATCAATTTGTGGATTGGGTTTCTCATAATGCAGACTGGGCGGGATTTGTTTGTTTTCCAATGCCAGGACAGTTTTTATAAAACCGGCCACGCCGGAAGCGGCGTCAAGATGCCCGATATTGCTTTTTACAGATCCAAGCGCGCAAAATTGTTTGTCCTGGGTAGCCTGGGAAAATACCTGCTTAAGGGCGCTTACCTCGATGGGGTCTCCCATTTCCGTACCCGTACCGTGGGTTTCCACATAAGAAATGGTTCGTGGATCGATTTCGGCCATGAACTGTGCGGCGTCAATGACATCTGCCTGGCCGTCAACACCCGGTGCGGTATATCCCACACGCCGGGCGCCATCGTTGTTAAAAGAAGTGCCCTTTATAATCGCATGAATGGTATCCCCAGCTGTCAGAGCATCGGAGATGCGTTTTAACAGCACGACACCGGCGCCGTTGCCGCTTACCGTTCCGCGGGCCTTAGCATCGAAGGCACGGCAATGTCCGTCAGGCGAGAGGATCATTCCTTCCTGATACAAATAACCCTGTTCTTGTGGCATCGAAATCGATACGCCACCGGCCAGGGCCATGTCGCAACTATAATTTAACAGGTTCTGACAGGCAACGGTGATGGCCACCATCGAGGTGGAACAGGCGGTCTGGACATCCAGACTGGGCCCGCGCAGGTTCATTTTATAGGAAACCCGGGTAGTTAAAAAATCTTTGTCATTGCCAATGGCCAACTGATAGCCTTCCGCCGCATCCAGCGGTTTGCCACGATCGGCAAGGTAGCCATACAAATTCGTGTTCATACTGACACCGCCAAAAAGCCCGATCAGCCCATCATAGTCTTCCGCATTGTAACCGGCATGTTCCATGGCCTCCCAGCATTTTTCAAGAAACAGACGATGTTGCGGATCAATGATCTCCGCCTCATGAGGCGAGTAATCGAAAAAATAAGCATCAAAACCATCCGCATCGTTTATGATACCACGGGCTTTTACATATCTTGGATTTTGCACTAATTTTGGGTCAACACCTGCTTCGATAAGTTCTTCACCGCTGAAGTGCCTGATCAGTTCCACACCTGCTTTTAATTTTTCCCAAAATTCATTTATATCATCAGCACCGGGAAAACGTCCGGCCATACCGATTACCGCAATATCCAGTTCTTCGTTGATTTCAGACATTTTTCTAAAATTAATCCTGTTAATAAAACGCGTAAAAGGGCCCGGTAGCCAAGCCCTTAAGAATTCAATTTACACTCTCTGTAGTTATAATGTACCGCTCTTCAGCGTTATTACATATCTCTTTTCATCTTTGTAAAATCCTTCGCATGGTTCTGGCCATTTCTATCGGCGGCGGCGGCTTTTTAGTCGCTGTTGTGTCACGCGTGTAGCT
This sequence comes from uncultured Calditrichaceae bacterium, assembly GCA_964456445.1. Lineage (GTDB taxonomy): Bacteria > Calditrichota > Calditrichia > Calditrichales > J004 > CAYWBI01. Next base: position 89,379 of record CAYWBI010000001.1, on the reverse strand, counting down.
TCACGGGCCTTTGTGGCGCGCTCTTCGGATTTACGCGAGCGTTCTTCACCGTTGTCCCCATTTTCAATAAAAAGGGCAAAAGAACTGATGGTTGGATAACGGAACATGTCCACCACGTTTAGTTCTACACCGAGTATATCCTTTATTTTACCCTGGGCTTGTACAATGTTCAGTGAATGTCCGCCCAAATCAAAAAAGTTATCATTAATGCCGATCGGATCGGCACCGAGAATTTCTTCCCAGATTTCAGTAAGTTTAATTTCGATTTCAGATTGGGCCTTAACGAATTTAGCGCGTGTTCCTTCCGGCGAAGGCAAGGCAGCTGTATCAATTTTGCCGTTTGCCGTCAAGGGCAACTCATCCAGTACAATAATTACAGAGGGTACCATATAATCCGGCAGGGATTTATGTAAATTGAATTTTAACCCATCCATATCCAGGCCGTCCTCGCCAATAATATAAGCGGCAAGCTTTTTATCTGTTTTTCCAAATGCGGCTACATGACAATCGCGGATCTGCGTGTTTTCCTTGATTTTATTTTCAATCTCACCCAACTCAATTCGGAATCCACGGATTTTAACCTGGGAATCAATACGGTCTAAAAAGACAAGATTTCCATCCTTGCGGTACACAACCAGATCACCGCTGCGGTACAAACGTTCACCGGCATGACCGGAGAAAGGATCGGGCACAAATTTTTCGGCCGTTAAACCGGGACGGTTAAGATAACCCCGGGCCACGCCCTGACCGCCAATATGCAATTCACCGGGAACTCCGATGGCTACCGGGTTCATGTATTTATCCAGGACATAAATACGAACGTTGTCAATGGCTTTTCCAATAGGTATTTGATCACCTTCAGGTATGCCCGTCATCGTATAGGCACTGGCGCAAATGGTGGCTTCCGTCGGTCCGTAGGCATTGATCATCTTTCGTTTCGGGTTAGATTCCTGCCAGATATTTACAATTTCCGGCCTTACGGCCTCCCCGGCGGAAATAACGGTGGTTAGCTTATTTAGGTTTTCAGGCATGATCACCCGTAATACCGAAGGTGGGATGGTACTGGTGCTTATATCCTGGGTACGGATATAGTCAACCAATTTTGAACCGTCAAGAAGGGTTTCTTTATCAACAAGACAAAGTGTGGCGGCGCTGGATAGCGTGGTAAATATTTCGGAAGCTGCAGCGTCGAAACTAACCGAAGCAAATTGCAGCAACCGTGTTTCGGGCTTAATGCCAAACAACTTTATTTGTGCGTGTATCAGATTAAATAAATTACCATGACTTATCATAACGCCTTTAGGGCGCCCGGTCGAACCGGATGTATAAATAATATAAGCGAGATTGGATTTGTCAATTTTCACTGCCGGTTGTTTGGAGTTGCCTTCTGAAATCATTTCATCGATATAATGAACCGGAATGTTGTTTTGCGAGAGTTTTCCCTCCAGCCCCTTTTGTGTAAGCAAGGTTTTAACCCCGGCGTCGGTGAGCATAAAATCCAGACGCGCGGAAGGATAGCCCGAGTCCAGTGGCAGGTAAGCGGCCCCGGTCTTTAAAATCCCGAATATTGCTACGATCATTTCAAAGGAGCGGTCGGCCATAATGCCAACTATATCATCTGCTCCAATACCGGCATTAATAAGTGTATTGGCCACACAATTAGCCTGTTCGTTGAGCTGCCCATAGCTAAGTGAAGTGTCGTTCAATATAAGCGCTGTTTTATCTTCCGCTTTTATCACTTGCTGTTCGAAGAGACGATGAACGGGAACGATTGAATGATATATCCTATCGGTGGCGTTCCAATTATGCAATAAGTTTTTACGTTCGTCTTTCTCCAGGAGGGAATAATCGGCAATTTTACGTAGCGGATCGCCGGATACTGCGATTATAAGATTTTTAAAACTGCGGATCATCTTTTTGGCCGTTGCATCTTCAAAAAGATTGGTGTTGTATTGCAGGGAAATCCCCAAACCATCGCCCACTTCCGCCATGAGCATGGTTACGTCAAAAGGTACGATACGGTCTTCAATGGCAATGGACTCCAGTTCAACTTCTCCAAGTGTCATTTTACCACCATCTTCGGCAACGGCAAGACCGGACATGCCCGATTCGTGAAGCAAATAGGCTTTTTGATAAACGAACATATTTTGAAACACAGGTGTGCGGCTTGGGTCGCGTTTGGGATGCAGTTTCTCCACAAGAAGATTAAATGGATAATCCTGATGTTCAAGGGCGTCGAGCACAATATCCCGCATTTTTTCAAGAAATTGATCAAAGCGTTCCATACCATTTACCTGGCTGCGAATGGCTACGGGGTTTACAAAATATCCGATTAAAGGGGCATATTCCGGTTTTGTCCGTCCAGTGGTGGGGGTACCAATGATTATATCCTCCTGCCCGGTATAATGATACAGCATCATCTTATAAATGGCAATGAGCAGGGCATACAGGGTGGTACCGTGTTTCTTGGCAATTTCTGTCAACCGTGCTGTTGTTTTGGGATCTATATTATCGGTAATGGTGAGCCCATTGTAGGTTTGAATTGCCGGACGGGGTTTATCCGTCTGTAAATTCAGGATGGGCAGTTCACCGCTGAGCACATTTTTCCAGTATTCAAGATGACGCCGGCCCTGCCTGCCTGCCAACATTTGATTGGCTGCGCGGGCATACTCGGCGAAAGTCATGGGAATCGGGTCAAGATTATCAACGCCATCAGCTAAATAAATTTTATTCAGCTCATCCATAAATATCGCCAATGACCACATGTCCGATGTAATATGGTGCCCAATATAAAGGAACACCTGGCTGTCGTCCGGGCGGTCGAAGAGTATAACCCTGGTTAACGTGTCGTTCTCCAGGTCAAAAGGCCGTTTGATCTCACGGTTCAAAATCGTTTTAAATTGGGCATCGGAAAGGTCGCGCGTGTCAATTTCGTGAAGGAGTTGCCGCGGTTCATCATGCACGATTTGCTGTGGTTTAGATTCGACAGCCATAAAGTTTGTCCGCAAGGCCTGGTGCCGCATGCTTAGGGCATATAAGGAGCGCCGCAATAAATCAACATTTATTGGTTTTTTCAGCTTAACGGCATATACCTGATTGTAAATACTGGAAGGGGAGAGCAGATGTTGGAACCACATGGCACGTTGCCCATGGGTTACAGGAAATTCACTTTCATCGATTTCAACATTGTCTTCTTCAACCGAATCAACATCATCCAATATTTGGGAGATCATTTCCTGTGATAAATCCAGGATGGATGGCCCCTTTAAAAGTACCGAAATGGCAAGGTTGGTCCCCAGGCCGGTTTCAACGCTGTTTTTAAGTTCGATGGCCATCAGCGAATCCAGCCCCATGCTGTTAAGCGGTTTATCGACGTCTAACTTTGCCACGCGAACACCAAGCACCTTGGCAATTTTCACCTGCAGATAACGGTTCATTTTTTCCATCTGCTCATCCGGGGGCAATGCCAGCAGGGCTTCTGCCGTAATCGCTCCACCCGCAGAAGTGGCATTGCCGGTGGCTTTCCGTTTTTGATCCGCAAAACTCCAATAAATGGGCGGTATTTTATTTTCAGGATACGGTTCCAAATAGTCAGGCCATTTGACCGAGGTTATCAACATATGGGGCGATTTATTGAGCAGTATCCGTTCAAGGATGAAAAACCCTTTCTGAATATCAATAAACCCAACACCAGGAATTGAGATTGCCTGGCTGCTCTTTGCCATACCATCGGTATCCCAAAACCCCCAGTTAATATTGGTTGCCGGTAATCCGCGTTTATACCGGATCGCCATCAGGGCATCCATAAAAATATTCGCGGCGGCGTAGTTGCCCTGGCCGGGATTACCAATCGTAGCCGCGACCGAGGAAAAAGTAAGGAATAGGTCGATATCGAGTTTTTCTGTTAATTTATGCAGATTATAGACGCCTATCGCCTTTGGCGCCAGTGGCTGCATCAGGCTATCGGACTCCAGCTTGATGGTTGGCATATCTTTCAAAACCCCGGCCGCATGTACAACGCCCTTCAATTTTGGATATTGTTTAATTACCCTTTTTAAGGCATCGTAGTCGGCAACATCCGTGGCGTGGATATCCACTTTGATGTTTTTCTTTTTTAAATCGTCAATGATTTTGAGGGCAAAGTCGTTTGGGGCGCTGCGGCCAAGCAGGACAAGATGCCCGGCGCCTTTTGCCGCCATCCAGGACGCCAACCGGATGCCTATTGAACCAAGCCCGCCGGTAATCAGATAAACGCCTTCTTCATTAAAGAGCCTGCTTCCTGTATCACTTTCCGTACCGTCCGGTTTTATCTTGACAACAATCTTTCCAATATTTTTTCTTTGTGCCATATAACGGAAGGCCTTTACCGTATCCGATGCTTCAAAAGTTGTTTTTGGCAGGGCCTGGAGTTTTCCCTCTGAAAATAACTGCATCAATTGGCGAAACAGCTCGTGAATAATCTGTGGCCTGTCACGGGAAACCATATCCAAATCGATGGCATGGAACGACAGGTTGTTACGGAAGGGGTACATATCAATTTGGCTATTTTGAAAAATATCTGTTTTCCCGATTTCCAAAAAACGTCCATAAGGTTTTAACAGCGTTATACTTCTTGGGATAAATTCACCGGCCAGGGAGTTTAGCACCATGTCCACGCCTTCGCCCTGGGTTTCCTGCATAATCTGATCGGCAAAATCCAAATTACGGGAACTCATGATATGCTTCACACCCATATCACGTAAAAACTGATGTTTATGTTCGCTGCCGGCGGTTGTATAAATATCAGCGCCAATCATCTGTGCAATACGAATGGCGGCCTGTCCAACACCACCTGCGCCGGCATGGATCAGTATGCGTTCGCCCGGTTGAAGCCGACCAAGGTAAACCATCGCGTAGTAGGCGGTAAGATAGGTAATAGGCAAGGTGGCCGCTTCTTCAAAAGTGATATTTTCCGGTTTATGTGCCGCAAGATCGGACAGGGTAACCGCGTATTTCCCAAAAGTATTAGGCGCTATGGCCAATACCGCGTCACCGGGTTTAAAATCCGTTACACCTTCACCTACCTTGCTTACCGTTCCCGAACACTCCGACCCAAGTGGTATTGGCGCCCCGGGGTAAAGCCCAAGGGCCATCAGAACATCACGAAAGTTTAAGCCGGTGGCGTTTACATCAATTTCAATTTGTCCCTTTCCGGGTTCAATCCGTTGGGCCGCCTGATAAGAGAGCGCAGATAAAACCCCCGGTGATGTGATCTGTAAATTGAAAGGCCCGTCGGGTATCTGAAGCCCGCCATCTGAAACTTCAGCCTCGCTGTCTTTTAAGGTATAGTCTTCACGGGCACGTTCGATACGTGCCACATGGCGTACTTCATCACGGTAACAGATTTGCTCTTCGCCATGATTGGCGGTCAATTCCTGAATCAGAAGCGAGGGAGCAGAATCAAAAGAATCAAAATCAATTTTTAAAATATGCCAGGCCGGGTTTTCCGTCGAATATACACGGGCAAGGCCCCAAAGTGCGCTTTGGATGGCGGAAAGTTCCGGGTCAGACTTTAGACAGGTACGGCCATAACGTGTAATAAAAGCAACTTTAGGACGATGTTTAAAAACATTTTCCACAAGCGCCTGCATCAAGTAAAGGGCAGGGGTCAATATCTTCTGTGTGGCATTATATATATTATTTGCTTCAAGTTGATTGTTTTCTACCGCCTCAAGGGCCCAAAGATAAATGACGCCTTTTAAATTTCCGTTGTTTACTTGCCCTATCTGATCGAACAAGGCCTTAAAATCTGCTTTGTTCTCGGGATTAATCCCATAAATATATTCATCAATCCTGGTAAAGTTATCCGCGGGGCGGGCATAAAACACTGTGCCACCGGCCATGTTAAAACCTTCGCCAATTTTTGCGCCACTGCTGTGTTTGTCGGCAAATACCAACCAGTAATCTGCTGCTTCGAGCTGGGGATGCTCTTCAACGTCTTCAAGCGCTTGTTGCGGCCATTCAACGGTATAATACCAATCGCTAAGGTCTTCTTCTTCCTGATATCCAAGTTTTTGTAGTTTCAGGCCTTCAATCCGGGCAAGAAGCGCTCCTTCATCATCAAACAGGGCAAGGTCACCGGTTATGTACCGGGCGGCCGGACCGATTTCCGATGTAAGCCGTACATGGCACATGGCCGAAGATGTGGCCTTTTTATAACTCCAGATATTTCCAATACCGACCGGCAAAAAGGTTGCATTATCCGAATCAAGCTCTTTTGTTGAAAATGTGGCCGACAAAGTTTGTAACGCCGCATCGAGTAATGCAGGGTGAATACGATATTCTGATGATTGTTTTAACAAATTTTTATCGATTTCCAAACGCGAAAAAGCCTGATGATCGCCCTGGTAAATTTCATGGACGCCCTGAAAGTTAGGCCCGTATTGCAACCCTTTCTCATGGAGCTGATTATAAAATTCACCTGTTTCAATTTGCGTTGAGCATGATTTTCTCAAAGCCTCCATATCCAGCACAGGGGTTTGGGTTTTTTCTTTTACCGCGCTACCCATGGCATTCATGACCCAACGTTGGCCTTGTCCCTGATCTGTCTCCAGGCTGAAAATCTGAAGACTTGAAGCGACGGAAGTGTATGCCGTTCGGATCAGTTCAATGGGCATATCTTTGTCACTGTTCAGGAAGAGTGCCTTGAAAAAGTTGATATCCGCTATCTTAACCATCTCATCATCGGAAGCATGTATCGAGGACATGGCCATTTCGATATAGGCCGCTGCCGGAAAAACAACGGAATCCTGAACCACATGATCTTTTAGATAATTCAGACGATCGAGGTCAATGGTAGTGGAAAACACTGTTTTTGCCGGGGCAAGGGGCTCTTTACGTTCCTTGCCCAATAAGGGGTGCCCGCCGCTGAAAGCGGATGCCGGATTTTTAAAAATGGGCGCATTGTTCGGATCATTGCCTTTTAGCTCAAACCAGTAGCGTTCATGTTGCCATGGATAGTTGGGCAGAGGCGTAAAGTGGGCGTTGGCTGGGAACAATGCTTTCCAGTTTATCGGTATTCCATTACAATATAACGCGCTTAGTGCAGCGTAAATAGTTTCATGTTCATCGGCATTCCGTTTTAAACTGGCAACGATTGTGGCTTCTTTTTTAACCTGTCCGGCACATTGCCGGATGGAGCCTCCTAGCACGGGGTGGGGCGCTATTTCCACAAAAATGGAATAACCATCCTTTAACACACTGTCCATTGCCTCAGAGAAGCTTACCTTTTCACGGATATTGTTGCTCCAGTAAATTGGGTCATATTCGGTTTCCACGCTTCGTTTACCACTTAATGTTGAATAAATCGGAATGACCGCGCTGTGTATCTGAATACCTTGCAGGGAATCGATTAATTCCTGTTTATAGGCATCCATATTCGGGCTATGAAAAGCATAGTTTACACGCAGCATTTTCGTATATATACCTTGCTTATCGAGTTTATCCAGCACTTCACGAAGAGCGTTGGCGTCACCTGACAATACAGTGTTTTGCGGGCTGTTATGAGCTCCTACCCCTAACTTGCCTTCGTAGCCCTTGATTGCTTCACGGGCCTTCTCGATAGAGAGATCAACCGATGCCATTTTTCCAAACCCCGTAGCGCGTTGCATCAGCCGGCCACGGTGATAGATGACCTTAACGGCATCTTTTAGGCTGAGTGTCCCGGAAACATAAGCTGCCGCTACTTCACCAACACTATGACCAACAACCGCTGCAGGTTTAACTCCCCAGGACGCCCATAGTCGGGTCAATGCTACCTGTATGGCAAAAATTGCCGGTTGGGCAATTTCAGTTTCGCCTACGCGTGTGTTTTCTTCATCACGGGAGAGCTCTTCAATAAGGGACCACCCGGCATATTCTGAGAGCAGATCGTTGATTTGCTGGATGGCGCGTTTAAAAACGGGTTCTTTCTCCAACAATTGTCTTCCCATCGCAAACCATTGAGGCCCCTGGCCGGAATAGACAAACAGTGTTTTATTTTGGGCGTTTATTTGTGAGCTGCCTTTTATTATCCCGGGTACTGTTTCCGTTGTTTCAAAATTATTTAGCTTTTTCAGTAAATCGTCCCGGTCTGTAGCTATTACAACGGAACTATGATCAAATTGGCCCCGGTGAACATTTGCGGAATAGATAAAATCAATAAAGTTTTCTTTTACCTGATATTTTTTGGCAGAAAGGGCTTTTGCATAAGAGCGGGCCATATCCGCAACGGCTTTTTCCGTGTGGGCGGAAAGGGCCAGGGCATACGGACCGTTGATATTTGAATAGTCCCTTTCAACCTGATTATCAAGCGAATCCATTGATTCCTGCAGTATCACATGGGCATTTGTTCCCCCAAAACCGTAAGCACTAACCCCGGCGATCCTCGGCTTGCCGTTTCGTGACCAATGCATGGTCTCACTGGCAATCTTTATCGGTGTGTTTTCAAGATGAATATGTGGATTCAGTTTGGTAAAATGCAGATGCTTAGGGATTGTTTCATGCTCCAGCGCAAGGACGGTTTTTAATATACCGGAAATACCGGCGGCGGATTCCAGGTGACCGATATTTGTTTTAACGGAACCGATAAATAAGTCATCTTCATCCGAACGTCCTTCCATCATCGCCGCCTTCATGGCCTCGGTCTCAATGGGGTCACCCAGCGGTGTTCCGGTACCATGAGTTTCCACATAACTTACGTCGGAAGCTTTTACATGGGCATCGGACAATGCTTCACGAATACATTGTTGTTGAGCGATACCATTGGGGGCAGTAATACCATTGCTTTTACCATCCTGGTTGACGGCTGACCCGCGAATGATCGCGCGGACCGGATCGCCATCTTTTAAAGCGTCTTCAAGCCTTTTTAAAATTATAACCCCTACACCATCACCACGTACGTATCCGTTGGCACCTGCGTCAAAAGTACGGCACCGTCCGTCCGGCGACATCATGCGTGCCTGCGAAAAAGTTATCGTGACATCCGGGGCCAAAACAAGGTTCACCCCACCGGCGCAAGCCATTTCGCATTCACCTTTTCGCAAACTTGTAACGGCATTATGTATTGCGACCAACGATGACGAACACGCAGTATCCATGCTAAATGACGGCCCCTTAAGGTTATAAGCATAGGAAATACGGTTTGCGGCAATACAAAAAGCATTGCCCGTGCCAGAGTAAGCATTAAGCCTTTCGAAGTCTCCTACCTGTAGGCGCAGGTAATCCGCGCCACTTATACCGATATATACGCCGGTTTCCGTACCCGAGAGTGTTTGTAAATTGTAGCCCGCATTTTCGAAGGCTTCATAAGAAACTTCCAGCAAAAGACGTTGTTGAGGGTCCATATGTGGTGCTTCACGTGGGGAAATCCCAAAGAATTGTGGGTCAAACTGATCAACATCGTCCAGGAAGCCGCCATATCGTGTAATCATCTTTGCCGGCGTTCCCGGTTCTGCCGAGTAAAACTTGTCTATATCCCAGCGCGTTTCCGGTACTTCAGAGATACAATCAACACCGTTTCGCAAATTGTCCCAAAATTCATCGGCCGTTTTTGCCTTGGGCATCCGCAGGCTATAGCCGATAATCGCGATGGGTTCGTCTTCATGGGTACTTTGTTTTTTTCTGAGTAAAACCGGTGCTTCACCACCGTCACTGCCGATATACTCGGCCAGGGCGCTTATGTTGGGATAATCCCATATTATGGTTGGGGAAAGCGGCCGTTGAACATAATCTTCAAGATCGCCTACAAGCCCAATGGCTTGTGCAGAATCCATTCCGTAAGTTACAAATTGTTTGTTAACGTCAATTTCATCGCTGTCAACTTCGAGGGTTTCGGCAAGATGCATTACAAGCCATGCTTCGATTTCAAGGGTTAAATCCCCCTTTTTGGTAACCGGGCTGATTTCTGTGGAAGGCGATGCCTTCTCTTCCATAGGTTGTTGCCGCGCATCCATTTCATCGATGATGGCCGCTTCGGAAATTGATTTGCTCCCATCCCAGCGATGGATAATTTTTAACTTATCTTCAAAAAACTCATTTTTAACCGCATGACGCTGTATTTTTCCGCTGGATGTTTTTGAAATGGTACGTGCCTTTATTAAAACAATGGTTTGTACACGGATATCGTTTGTTTCGGACACGGCAGCCCGGATCATCGCAGTGATTTCTTCTAAAGGTAAGTTCTTTTGCTGGCGCACTTCGGCAACTATGACCAATTTTTCCTGTTCATCTTCTTCGATTGAAAATGCGGCGCTACATCCCGGACGAATGGCCTGGTGAACATTTTCCACTACAAATTCCAGGTCCTGGGGATAATAGTTCCGGCCCCTGATAATGATAAGGTCTTTAACGCGTCCGGTAATATATAATTCACCGTCAACCATGGCGCCCAAATCGCCGGTCCGCAAAAAAGGGCCGTCATTGCTGCCGCTTATACGTGCACCAAAGGTTTCTTCCGTAGCTTGTTTTCGATTCCAGTAGCCCTGGGAAATATTCGGCCCCTGGACCCAAATCTCACCCGTCTCATCCGGCTCTGCGATTTTAAATGTTTGAGGGTTTACAATCTCAACCCGTTGATCCAAAGGAGGATGACCGCAACTAATCATGTGCTGTGCATTGGGATGGCTACCCGAGACAGAAATAAGTTTTGATTTTCCAAGTTCCAGTTTATCAAAGTGCATGGAGGGTGGGATTTCTTTATAGTCAACGCCGGTCACATAGAGCGATGCTTCCGCCAAACCATAACAGGATAAAAATGCCTCTTTTTTAAACCCATTATCTTTAAAAGTATTATAAAACCGTTCAACCGTCTCGTAGCGCACGGGTTCGGCTCCGCTAAAGGCAACGGACCAATTGCTAAGATCAAGTGTTTCAAGATGTTTTTGAGTAACTTTTTTTACACAGAGGTCATAAGCAAAGTTCGGTCCGCCGCTGACCACATTTACGCTTTTGATCCTGCTTATCGTTTCCAGCCAGCGCATGGGTTTTTGTAAAAAGTGGATCGGCGAAAGCAAGGTTGTGGACATTCCGCCATAAATGGGTTGCATCACGCCGCCAATAAGGCCCATGTCGTGATATATGGGTAACCAGATTACACCTTCTGTACCTTCCCGATATCCAAAAGCAGTATAAATATCCGCGGAATTTGCCAGAAGATTGCCATGCGTCAGCATAACGCCTTTTGGCGTACCGGTTGAACCGGATGTATATTGAAGAAAGGCTATTGTACTTTCATTAATATCAGGCTCATGCCATGAATCGGCCAGACTATCCAGCACATCGTCAGAAGAAATCCACTGCAGTTCGCCAAGCTCACGCGCATTGGCAAGACCGGTTTTTTGAGCCGTAAAATAGTTCATGGTAGTCCGGAATTTTCGCAGCAGGGGCATCCGCTCCATTGTATCGGTAAATTTATTCCCAAGACGCAGGATTTTAATCATGTACATGATGGAATCATTGGTCAGGGCCATGGATGCCTGGGCGTCATGTACAATGGCCTGCAAACGGGGCAACGTCCTGTTGAGCCGGTTCGGGTCCGGTGGGTAGGCGGGCACAGCAATTACACCGGCGTACAAACAGCCAAAAAAAGCGATAATATAGTCGATTCCCGGTGGAAAAAGCAGTAAGGCACGTTCACCTTTAAGACCCTTTTTTTGTAAGAGGGTCGCGAAAGCACGTACTTTTTTATCTAATTCAGCGTAAGTAAGCTGAACTTCTTTTTTTCTGCCATCGACTAAAAAAGTAAAGGCACGGGTATTTGGGCGTGTTTCAGCACGCCATCTTAAAAGTTCTACAAGCGTTGTTGGGCGAAAGCGCGGATCCTGATAATTCTTAGGGGACATATCAATCCTTGTTATTTGTTTTGGCCTTAGGTTACTACCGGTAAAGCCATAAAAAAGAGCGCCGAAAAAATAATTATCTTAAAACTACAATGTGACCCTATCCTTTTTATTCATATTGGCCCTATTTAATTCCTGCCAGGTTTTCCCATGACGGTGATGAAACGATCGGCTGAACGCGGATAAATTTTTATAGTCGAGCAAAGCGAAAATTTGTCCGGGACGAAGATTTTCATCAAACAAAAGCCGCTCCTCATAGTGGCCTATTAGCAATTGTTTAAAATGACGAAAATTCATTCCAAAATAAGTCCTAAATTCCTTACGAAAATGACTTTGTGATATCCGTATTAACCCGGATATTTCTTCGACGGAACATTTGCGTATCGGCATATTCTCAAGATATCTTAAAATACGTTTCGCCCTCGGCGGTAAAAAATCAGATTTAATTCCAAATAAATCATATGGGATCCTTCTCCAATGATTTGCATCTAATTCCGCAAGCAGCTTTATCAATGAATCATGTCTGTTTTGACCAACAGCGCAATGCCTGATGGAACATGACTCAAATTGCTCAAATACCCCGCTTTGCAGGGAATGGGCATAATAAAGTATTTTAATATATGGAAATTTTGAATGGATTTGGGAAAGAGAGTTTGAAATCCCGTTTCCCAACAACGTAGTGACTATTATAAAACTTATCTCATACTCACGTGCGCTGATATTGAAATCGCTTATCCCCCCGATTAACGAATTAAAACAATAAATATCCCATCCGGATAATTCCCTAAACACAAGATTTAAATCTTCGAGCACATCCTCATGCTCATAAATAATAGCTAATGCTGGCAAGTTTCCTCCTTGAAATTGACAACGATAACTTTCTCTTAAAATAATTTAAAACGAAATGATTTATTGGCCTGAAAACCAAAGTCTCATACGAATAAAATTGAACAAACTTTATTCATATTATTTAACATTATCTAAGAATGGTCATCATCCAATTTTTACATTGGTACAAAGTTCGATTTTATCCCTTCTACTCATTGTGATATAAGTCACCGTCTTAATTGATATGTTTTTAATCGGCAATATTATTTAAGTATTTTATTGCAAAAAGGTTAATTTAACACATTTATAATATAAATTCATTCATTTATTTCTCGGACAAGTTTGAAAATAATTTATAATGAACCGGCTATTTAAATATTTTGTCCCCGGTAAAAAGACCTGTTACTCATTCAAAAGCTTTTTTCCCATTTTTTTATTCCAACGGTTTTATCAATCAAAATTATTATTTGTATAGAAGCAGACATCGATTTAAATTTTTGCCTGCTTTTAATCATAATGGAGGATCAACGAATGTCGCATAAGTATGTATATAAATTTGGAGATGGTACAGCCGAGGGACGTAGCGAAATGAAGCTGCTTTTAGGCGGGAAAGGGGCTAACCTGGCGGAGATGTCCAACTTAGGGATGCCGGTGCCTGCCGGGTTTACAATTTCTACTGAAATTTGTACTGAATATTATAAAAATAATGGAATCTATAACGATGACGTTAAAGCAGAAGTATCTGCCGGAGTAAAGCATATAGAAAAAATTATGGGGGCAAAATTCGGCGATCTGCATAATCCTTTGCTCGTTTCCGTCCGCTCCGGCGCTCCCGCGTCTATGCCCGGTATGATGGATACGGTGCTGAACCTGGGTTTAAATGATGAAACGGTTCTTGGTGTCATTGAAAAATCGCAAAATGAACGGTTTGGTTGGGATTCATATAGACGTTTTGTTCAAATGTATGGCGATGTTGTTTTAGATATGAAACCGGCGTCAAAGGAAGAAGAGGACCCTTTTGAAATTATCATCGAATCCGTAAAGAAACGGCGCGGTATTGAGCAGGACACAGACCTTACAGCGGATGAATTAAAGGAAATGGTCCAGCTTTTTAAATCGGAAATAAAAAAACGTACGGGGATGGATTTCCCTACCGACCCGTGGCAACAACTGTGGGGCGCCATTAGTGCCGTTTTTGGATCATGGAACAATGAACGTGCCATCAGGTACCGTCAAATCAACAAGATTCCCGCCGATTGGGGAACAGCGGTAAATGTTCAGTCAATGGTTTATGGCAATATGGGCGATGATTGTGCAACAGGGGTGGCATTTACACGCGACCCTGCTACAGGCGAGCGTATATTTTTCGGAGAATATCTTATAAACGCACAGGGTGAAGACGTTGTGGCCGGGGTACGGACGCCTCAACCGGTAAATGCGTCCACGCGCAGGGACAAAACCCAAAACACACTTCAGGAAGTTATGCCCGACGCTTACTCCGATCTTGAAAAAATCTATAAAAAACTGGAATTGCACTACCGTGACATGCAGGACATTGAGTTCACAATACAAAAAGGCAAACTATGGATGTTGCAAACCCGTACAGGCAAGCGTACCGCCGCTGCAGCTGTAAGGATTGCCGTTGCGATGGTTGCTGAAAAACTTATTGACAAAGAGACCGCGATAATGCGTGTAGATCCTGAACAACTGAACCAGCTTTTACACCCTATGTTTGACCCGGACGCCAAGAAAAAAGTGATAGCCGTCGCCTTGCCGGCGTCCCCCGGAGCGGCTACGGGTAAAATAGTTTTTCATGCGGATGACGCCGAAGCCTGGGCGGAAAGAGGTGAAGATATTATCCTGGTACGGATCGAAACTTCGCCGGAAGATATCGGCGGTATGCATGTGGCCAGGGGTATTTTAACCGCCCGTGGAGGCATGACCTCCCACGCCGCTGTAGTTGCCCGTGGAATGGGGACTTGCTGTGTGGCCGGTTGTGGTGAATTAAAAATAGATTATAAACAAAAGACTATGACCGTTGATGGTACGGTTTATAATGAAGGTGATTGGATATCTTTAAATGGTTCAACCGGCCAGGTAATTGAAGGCAAAGTACCGACGATAGAGCCAAAACTTTCAGGCAATTTCGGTACCTTGATGGAATGGGCAGATGAATACCGCTTGTTGAATATCCGCACCAATGCCGATACCCCTCACGATTCCGAAGTGGCACGTGGCTTTGGCGCCGAAGGAATTGGTTTGTGCCGTACCGAGCATATGTTCTTTGAAGGGGACCGTATTAAAGCCGTGCGGGAAATGATCTTAGCCGAAGATGAGGCAGGCAGACGGAACGCGCTGCAAAAATTGCTCCCTTATCAGCGGGATGATTTTTATGGCATCTTTAAGGCCATGCATGACCTTCCGGTTACAATACGCACATTGGACCCGCCCTTGCATGAGTTTTTGCCGCACGAAACCGCCAATCAGCAAGAAATGGCAAATGAAATGGGGCTCACTCTGGATGAAGTAAAACAAAAAGTTGATTCCCTACATGAATTTAACCCCATGTTGGGGCATCGTGGTTGCCGTTTAGGAATAAGCTATCCGGAAATAACGGAAATGCAGGCACGCGCCATTATGGAGGCTGCATGTCAGCTCTCGTCGGAGGGTACCAAGGTTTTGCCGGAAATCATGATTCCATTGGTAGGAACACGGGCAGAACTCCAAAACCAGAAAGAACTTGTTTTTAATACCGTTGAAGCTGTTATCAGAGAAAAAAAACAAAAAGTTGACTACTTGATAGGTACCATGATTGAAATACCGCGCGCCGCATTAACTGCAAATGAGATAGCTGAGGATGCGGACTTCTTTTCCTTTGGAACAAATGATTTAACACAAATGACCTTTGGCTATAGCCGTGACGACGCCGGAAAATTCTTAAAAGAATATCAGGAGAAGGGGATTTTAAAAGAAGACCCCTTTCAATCGCTCGATCAGGAAGGCGTTGGCCAGCTTGTGGAAATGGGTGTTAAGAAAGGTCGTTCTGTAAAAGAAAACCTTAAAACAGGAATCTGCGGAGAACATGGGGGCGACCCAAAATCGATTGAATTCTGTCACCGTGTCGGTTTAAACTATGTAAGTTGCTCGCCGTTTCGTGTACCCATTGCGCGTCTCGCAGCCGCACAGGCCGCAATTGTTAATAAGTAACCGGATACATGCCCTAAATACAAAGGGCCCGCGGTGCGGGCTCTTTTTTTATCGTTGAGGAAACTCCCGTTTTAGGCCTACTGGTATTATGGAAGTTTCCTCTTTTTTTTATTTAAATTAACGATGATGTATTCAATTTGTCTCACAAACATGTATCTAATATATTCAGAATGTACTTTTATTATGTGATCTTGGTCTAAATTTATAAAAATGAAAAAAATATTATTAGTCCATACCGGCGGTACCTTTGGCATGCTACCATTACATCCCAGACAGACACTGGCGCCGGCCAACTTGCAAAATACGCTTCTGACGCTTTTGCCGGAAATTAAAGAACTGGCGGTAATTGATGTAATTATCCCCTTTAATATGGATAGCTCCGATGTTGCTATAAAAGAATGGCAAATACTGGCCGGGCTGATACATACCAATATGGACAACTACGATGGTTTTGTGATCATCCATGGAACGGATACCATGGTCTATACGGCCACGGCTTTGTCTTTTGCCCTGCAGAACTTAAAAAAACCGGTAATCCTTACCGGCGCCCAGCGTCCTCTTGCCAGTTTACGTACCGACGCCCGGCTCAACTTAATAGATGCAATTGAGGTTGCCACTCAGCCCATCGGGGAAGTACTTATTGTTTTCGGACAAAATGTGTTGCGTGGCAACCGGTCAAAAAAAGTCAGTATCTCAAATTACGATGCATTTATTTCGCCTAATTATCCATCAATAGGCAAGATTGAGCTAAATCTTGATATAAGCCACGGTGCGATCCGGCATACCGACCAGGACTATAGGTTTGATGATGCCTTTGACGCGTGTCTGTTAAGCGTTCATATTTTTCCAGGTGCAAAACCCGCATATTATAATGCCCTTCTCCTACAGGAAGATATCCGAGGGTTTTTACTTATTGGCTTTGGGGCAGGGAACATCCCGGTTGTTAAAGATGAGTGGATTTCATTTATCGGCAATGCACGAAAAAACGGAAAAGCAGTGGTTATCGGCAGCAGTTCGGCTCATGGCAAGGTGGATTTAAGCCTGTATGCCGGTGGAGAAAAGGCATTAAATGCCGGTGCAATACCCTCTTATGATATGACAATTGAAGCGACAATTGTTAAAATGATGAAGGTTCTGGCCATGGATAACCCTATTGATGATTTTAAAATAAACTTTGAACGATCGATTGCCGGGGAAATATCTCTTGATCCGTCTTTTTAGAAAAAAGAAAAAGGCGATCATCGTTTTTTCTTCCGACTATCAACTTGGCTTGTCAACCTATGGCGATCATCAGACATTTGATATTTATAAATATCAACGGATTCGTAACAAACTTATCGAAGACAAACTATTAAAGCCAAAAGAGATATTCCAACCAACAGCTTGTACATACGCTCAAATAGGTAAAATCCATAGTGCGGGGTATATTACCAAACTGAAGGACCCGCTTTCTGTGAACCGATTATTAAAGATCCAAGTAAATTCAATTTTCGATAACTCTGTTTTGGAATATTATAGGGCGGTTTGTGGTGGAACAATAAAGGCTTTTTTTGCTGCCTATCGATACGGCGTCCCTGTATTTAACCTTGGCGGCGGTTTCCATCATGCCTACCCGGAAAAAGCAGAAGGATTTTGTTTGCTTAATGATACGGCCATTGCGGTGAGGGCATTGCGTGGGGCCCGGCCTGTTCAACGTATCCTGGTTATAGATCTGGATTATCACCAGGGAAACGGTACACGCTATATTTTCAGGGATGATCCTACGGTTTATACTTATTCGGTACATGCCTCGCTATGGAATGATGAACCGGCAATTGCCAATATGGACCGTACGGTTTCTTCTGACTTAACGGATACAGACTATAATGCAACAGTAGCGGAAGACATACAAAATATACTTGATAAATTTGAGCCCGAATTTGTTATATATATCGCGGGTAGCGATCCTTATGAAAAGGATACCCTGGGGGACATGAAACTCAGCCGGGCAGGATTATTAAAACGAAATATGTTTATAGCAAAGCTTTGCGAGGAACATAAATGGCCGCTTGTTGTACTGGCCGGTGGCGGGTATGGCCCTGATAGTTGGCAAATTTATTATGATTTTATTGCTGCTGCACTCAAATAAAAAGATTGTACACAATGAATAAAACATCGTTAAAAGATTACAAGCCCATTGTTCGTCGTTTTTTTCAACAGACGCCCGAGCTTTTCAACAGTCAGCTCATATTCAGGATAAATGAAAAATTTTGGCAAATTGCGCAAAAACTATTAGTACCTAATTTTGACATGGATTTTGATGACGTCAATTTATCTTCGGTTGATTTGTTTGATTTAAATATCGGCAGACGTGGCGACAATTTGTTTTTAGGCTATTTTTCAGTGCATGGTCTGGCGTTAATTTTTGATAAATATCATTTGAAGGAAAAATTACAGGAAAAGGGATTTAAAAACCTTAAATTTGTGATAAACACAGATGACCCGTATGTGCACCGCCTGCTGCTTAACAATCGCCATGGCGGCAAAAATGAAAACCTGATCGAGTTGATCATCAAACGGGAATATCTAAAAGTGGCCATGCCCTTTAAAAACCCGTTAAACGGAAAACAATACCGGATGTTGGCCATCGAATGGCTTATGATGCAGAACCCCCGAAGCCGCTTTTCGGAGAAGCGCCCCAGGCTGCCTTCGCAACAATATCCCGGGTTAGGAATCGCCTCCGAAGCATTGGAGTTGTTGATATATGCCTGTCGCCGCCTTGGCATGCATGGGATTATCAATATTCCAAATTACTTTCACAATGCGCTTTTTTATTCCAGGATATTCTACTACGAGAACCCAGTGGATCAGGCAAAATTGCTGGCTATTATACGGGATACCCAAAAATTTAAATTAATCGATATTGCCTGGGCGATAGAGGATAAAGCGCTTATAGACCTTAGAACCAATATGCCTTTTGAATGGTTCAAAGGATGTCAGGTTTTCCCCTTGGTAAAGCCATTGGATCAGCTGTACAAGGGCAGGGAATATAAAAATATCGTTAAAAAAGAAATGAAAAATTATAATTATTCAATAGACAGCCATTGGAAAAGGAGGGTAACAAATGAAGATAAAAGCAACTCAAATACGTAAAGGTATGATAATTCTTTATAATAATGAACTGCATGTGGTTACGGCCATGAGCCATTTTACACCAGGCAAAGGTCAGGCAGGCGTACAATGTAAAATGAAAAACATTAAAAGCGGGTCCAATGCAGAAAACCGTTTCCGTTCGGATGAAACCGTGGAAAAGGCCAATCTGGAAACCCGGAAAATGGAATTTTTATATGTAGATGGCGAAGATTATTATTTTATGGACCACGAAACATTTGACCAGATTCC
This sequence comes from uncultured Calditrichaceae bacterium, assembly GCA_964456445.1. Taxonomy (GTDB): domain Bacteria; phylum Calditrichota; class Calditrichia; order Calditrichales; family J004; genus CAYWBI01. The sequence continues at coordinate 70,108 of CAYWBI010000001.1, read as the reverse complement.
TATTTCTAAGGAATTTATGGGCGATGATATTTATTATCTGTTACCCAATTTAGAATGTGAAATAAATTTTTATGAAGGTAACCCGCTTGGTGTGGAATTGCCATCAATAGTGGAACTTAAAGTTGTTGAAACCCAGCCCAATTTAAAAACCGCAACCGTCACATCTTCCTACAAACCGGCCCTGATGGAAACCGGGCTGAAAGTTCAGGTTCCCCAGTTTATCGAAGAAGGCCAGGTGCTGCGTATTGATACACGTGATGGAAAATATCTCGAGAGGGCTAAATAAAATCGTTTCCATATCGATTATTGGTTATTGACGGACATGATGCGTCCCTAATGAAATACAAAATCAGATGAGTTACATAAAAAAATATAAATCGCTCTCTATTCGAAGCCAATTGGTGCTTTTTTTAGCCGCCATATTAACGGTATTGAATATCGTTGTATTCCTGCTATATCCGCAACATGTCCGGTTGACCAGAATTGCATACATAAATGAAGAAACTGAAAAAATTCTTGTCTCAACCGGAAATGTTTTACAGTTTAAAAATGAGAACTACAGCTCAAACGATGCCTATTTAACTGATTTGGTTGCGACATTGGAGCTGCTACCTAATATAAGGTTTATCTACGGATATAATAGTTTTCATTCATTTGGCGGACCTACCGACACCTACCCGCGCAAAATAATTGAAGCCCTTCCCCAGGACGATGCTGAATATATCAACAGCTCCTATATTCTGGCGGTTCATGAAAAGCTGGAAAACCTGCCCCAGAAGGGTAGCGCAGAAGTTATACTCGGCGTTTCTGCCGACAGCGTTCTTAGTGCAGAAAGTTCCGCACGCTATTTGGCCGCGGCATTTTTATTGTTTTCAGCAATTTTCACTTACCTCTTTACCTATTTTTTCGATTCAATCTTTTATTTTCCATTAAAACGAATTCTCAATAATTCACATTTATTATCTATCGGACAACAATCATTTGAGGAAAAATCCAATTTTGCATTAGAATTTAATGAGATATTAGCCCATCTAAATTCCATAGCAAAAATGAATATGGCGCTAAAAGAACAATTGCATAAAATCCCAATAAGCAATAAACAGCTAAAAAGACAATATGAAATAAAACATAAAAGTCTGGACCGGGAATTAAAAGCGCTCTCAAATATTGTAATCTATTTGCTTGAATTGCGTCAGGAGAAGGACGAAACAAAAATATATCGGAATTTTGTAAAGGAAATAACCCAGAGGCTCCGGTATCCCATAAGTATTTTTTTTAAATACACAAACCACCAACTTGAATACAGTCAATCTTATCTAAAAGGCCTGGCTGTTCTCGGTAAAAAACTGAATCGTTCGTTAAAAGGTTATATCATTACGGAAGACAGTTTTATTTTCAAGGAAATCCGTAAAAATAATCCTTATATCTATGACCGGTTGCCATTTGCACGCATCGTAAAGCAGTATAATTTGCAAGGAAAATATGCCTTTATTCCCGTCAGTACACAACATGCTATATATGGTCTGCTGCTCGTAGGTGATTTGGGTGAAAACGCCCAAATGGAACACAAGGACATTGAAAAACTCATACTGCTTGCCAATACTGTTGGCCTTCACCTGGAAAACCTCGATGTGGTATCCAACCTCGAAAGATTGATCCAGCAGCGCACATCTGAACTTGAACTCACCAACAAACTGTTGCAAACGTCAAATATGGAAAAAGACGATATGGTAAAAACCGTATCGCATGATTTGAAAGCGCCCCTTCGTAATATTATCGGGTTGATCGATTCAATCAACCGAAAATATAAAGATGAGTTGAACAAAGATATTTACGATAGATTAGACCGTGTAAATAAAAACATTGAAAAAGAGCTGGCATTGATCGATAATATTTTGACCCACTTTAAAACAACGGAAATCCGTGGTGAAATGCGTCCGATCGACATGAACGAACTGCTTTATTCCATCAAGGAAGATTTTAGCATAAACCTTGCACGAAAGAATATAATTTTGGAAATTCCTGAAAATCTGCCAATTATAAATTCGCATGAAACTATTTTAAAACATATTTTTCAGAACCTTATTGATAATGCATGCAAGTTTTTACCAGAAAAACAGATCGGAAATAAGATTGAGATTGAATACAAATCCAATGATACAAGTAAAACCTTTATGGTTGCGGACAACGGGCCTGGAATCCCGGAGCAAGATTTGGAAAATATTTTTAAATCGTTCGTGCAGGTAAAGGATGATGAAAGAGGAACGGGTTTGGGGTTGGCCATGGCAAAAAACATGTTGGACAAATTGGGCGGAACGATATACGTAGAGAGCAAAATAGGGAGGGGCGCTAAGTTTTATATCCGGATGCCCCATGAAATAACATAGGAACTCATATATGCAAATTACTCCGGCTGCATACAATCCTTCAGGTTTACGCATCCTTATTGTTGAAGACGATGAAGATCATGCATTTTTAGAGTCCGATATATTGGTTGATGAACTTGACTGTATCATTACACTGGTTGCCAATAAAGCAGAATTTCTTGATGTGGAATTATCTGAAATTGATATTGTCCTTTTGGACTTTAATCTACCGGATACAAATGGCCAGGAAATATTAGGCCTGATCCGGGAAAAAACAAACATTCCGGTAATTATTATCACCGCTCAAAAAGAAATGAAAATTGCCATTGATACGCTCAAGGAGGGTGCAAATGATTTTTTGGAGAAATCACCAAATACCATTACTTTATTGCCTAAAATCGTAAAAAAGGTATATTCAAACTATCAACATTCCAGGGAAATTGCATCGAAAGCGCATGAACAGGATGTTTTAAAAACGAAGGTCGAAACACTACGTCAAATATTAACGACCTTAGCGCACTACATCAATAATTCAACTACGATGATTTCTGGATATGCCCAACTTGCCCAACAACATCCCAGCGATTCACAAAAAGCCGAAAAGCTTATCGCCGTAAGTTTAAAAGAAACCCAAAAGATCACTTATGTTTTGGAAGAACTTGAAGGTTTTGTAAATAAAATGGAAATTAAAACTACAAACTACGTTGATATTCCCAATGCGATGTTTGCAATTGAAGACAGCATTAAGAAAAAAATGAAGGAGCTGGAGGAAGCCAAAAACAGCCCAAATTCTGTTTCAAACTGATTTTTTTTCTTTTCAAACGTTTACATGCTTGCGATAATTAGAATATAAATATATATTGCAGGCTTTTTAAATCTTATATATAAGGAGGCACTTGATGCTTAAAAGATTGACTCTGATCTTATTAATTACATTTGCAGCTCAAAATACATTTGCCCAGGATAAAACAAAACGTACGCCGGAAGCAGGGAAGGCTTACAATGAAGGCAATACCCTGATTAAACAGAAAAACTATTCTGCCGCTATCGATAAATATCTTAAAGCGATAAAGGCGGACAATAATTTCCCGGAAGCACATTATATGCTGGCCTTCGCTTATCAAAAAACCGGTAAATATAATAAGAGCCTGGCTGAATATAAAAATGCCATCAGAAAAAACGATAAATTTGAAAAAGCTTATATTGCCTTGGCCAAATTACAGGCTTCCATGGATAAAAACTCCGATGCCATTAACTCCAATAATGCAGTTCTTGCATTTAATCCAAATTCAGCTGATGCAAATTATGGACTTGGTAAAATTTACTATACCCAAAAGGACTTAAAGAAATCTGAAAAATACCTTAAAGCTGCAATAGCTGCTAAACCGAATTATTATCGTGCGTATAATATTTTAGGTTTGGTATATAATGGCGAAAAAAAATACAAACAGGCAACGGCTGCTTTTGCGAATGCCGTAAAATATGCCAAAAAGAAACTTTTACGGGCCAAGTACTCCTATCGCCTCGGTGTGGCCTATGTAAAAACCAAGGAATTAGCGAAGGCCGAAAGCGTGTTATTGCAGGCCATCAAACTAACCCGAAACAATACGATTCGCTCCGGGTGTAATTTTTATCTTGGTGAAGTATATAAAATGAAAAAGAGTAAAAATAGAGCGATCAAGTATTTTAAATTAGCCGAAAAAAGCAAGGAATGGCAAAAGTCCGCGGCCTATGAGATTGAGCTATTAAAACATCCAGATAAATATTCCCGTTAATATTTGAAACAAATCGAAACATAAAACATCATTTAAAACAAGAACAATTCCCATTGTTGCTTGTTAACAGGGACTGACATGAGTTTAGAACACCGATTAAAAGAAGACATTAAAACCGCGATGAAGACAGGTCAGAAACATAAAGTACAAACCCTGCGCATGACCCTGGCGCAGATTAAGGATGAACGTATCCGTTTGCGGCACGAACTGAACGATGATGAAACAATAACCGTCATATCCCGTGCTGTAAAAAGCCGTAAGGATTCCATTGAACAATACAAAAAAGGAAACCGCCAGGATTTAGTCGATGCCGAAACATTTGAAATGGAATTGTTGCAAAGCTATTTGCCGCAACAAATGGAACCTGAAGAGATAAAAAAAGCGGTTCAGCTTATTATAGAATCCGTTGGCGCCGTGGACATTAAAGATATCGGCAAAGTCATGGGGCATGCAATGACCCGTCTTAAAGGTAAGGCAGATGGTAAATTGGTGCAGCAATTTGCCAGGGAGATACTTTCCGCATAATGCATTATTTTGATATTGTTGTTTTTGCCATTTTAATATTTTTTACCGTTCGTGGCTTATTCCGTGGGCTGATATCCGAATTAATGGTATTGGTCGCCCTGGTTTTTGGATTCACTGCGGCGACCTATTTCCACCCATTACTACAAGTTAAACTGCTTCATTTGTTTCCATCCTTTTCCGATACCGCCGCCAAAGTAACCGCCTACATAACTATCTTTGCGCTAGTCAATATCTTTTTTAGGATATTGGGCAATGTGCTGAACAAAATAGCAACTTTTACCTTTTTGCAACCTGTAAATAAAATTGCTGGTGCGGTATTTTCCTTTACCAAAACCGCCTTAATGTTGAGTGTTATCATCGTTATTGTTGAAATAATACCCGGTTCGTCGCTGATCACCGGCCCGATAAAAAAAGCGGGTACAATCACTTATGCACCTTTAAAAAGTTTTGGCCCGGTCATCTATAATTTTTTTTTTAAAAGCGATTCCGGCAAATCATTTAAAGATGTTTTCTCAATTGATAAGATTATATCGGATTCAACCGCTGCAAAAATTCCATTTAAGGATTTGTTAAAATAGTATGCATGGGTTTAATCAAGCTTCCCAAAGTTTAAATTTTGGGGCGGTGTTGTCTATCGTTTCAAAAAATGCCCGTTGCGCATTGGGAAAACAGAGCATCCTTTCTGCAGAACCGTTTATTTCGCATAGCGATCTGGAACGGTATTTTACCAAATTATCCGAATTGGATACATTGCTAATTTCCGGTCGCCTGCCCCTGGGCCCATTCGAGGATATCCGTCCATTGTTAAATCAGGCGGAACCCATCGGTAGTTTTTTGGAGGCAAGGGAATGTCTTCAGTTTATCACATTTCTTGAAATCAGTGAAGCCACCCGCTCCTATCTAACCCATTTAGACAGTAGTTTTTCAAATCTTCGAAAGGAAGGTCATGGCTTGGCCGATTTAAACCCCCTGCTGAATCAACTACAATTTACCATTGATCCGGATGGGAATATATATGATAATGCAAGCCCGGAATTGAAAGTTATCCGTAAAGATATTTCACGGCTACAACAAGACGTCCATACGGTTTTGGACCGGCTAAGCCGCAAGCATAAAGAGCATCTTCAAGAAACATATACCACCCTGCGCGATGGCCGCCTGGTATTGCCCGTACGTGAATTTTCGGTTTCTAAAATTCCGGGGATCGTGCATGGTCAGTCGGGCAGCGGTGCCACAAAATATGTGGAACCCATGGCCATTGTCGGCATTAACAATGATCTGCAGGGTCTTTTTGTCTCCGAACGCCGTGAAATTATAAAAATCCTTCAACGCCTGACATCACTTCTAAAGGAAAACCGGGACGAGCTAAACGCTAACTTAAAAACTCTTGTTTTTCTGGACGCATTGCAGGCACGGGCTTTGTATGGACGGTCCCACTCCGCAAGCATTCCTGTAATCAACAATGATTTTTCCTGGGATATCCGTGATGCACGCCACCCGCTTTTACTTGAAAAAATAGGCAAGGAAACCGTTCCTTTAAATCTTTCCCTTTCGGAAAAACAACATGTCCTAATCATCTCCGGGCCAAATGCCGGCGGCAAAACAGTGGCTTTAAAAACAGTTGGTGTTTTACAACTCATGCTGCAGTGCGGAATACCGCTTCCGGTGGATGCACGCAGTTCCTTTCCCTACTGTGAACAAATTTTTGTGCTGATCGGCGATAAACAATCACTGGAAAACGACCTGAGCACCTTTTCTTCGCATGTAAAGGGCTTGCAAACAATTTTGGACGAAAGCAGAACCAATGGCCTGGTCCTTATCGATGAAATAGGTATAGGAACAGAGCCATCGGGCGGGGCTGCCCTTGCTATTGCAGTACTGGAACAACTGAACCGACCGGGATTATGTACCATCGTTTCCACCCATCAAACACAGCTAAAGGTTTATGCAGCGGAAAATGAAGGCGTCCTTAACGCGGCAATGCAATACGATATCCAAAACCTAAAACCACTTTTTATTTTAGAAACCGGTATCCCTGGAAGCAGTTTTACTTTTGATATATGCCGCAGATATGGTATTTCGGAGAGTGTTTTGAAACGGGCACGTGAAATTGAAGGCAGCAAACAACATAACATCGAAATTCTCTTAAATGAAATTGCCCAAAAGAGCGCCGGTTTTCAGCAACGTTTGGATGAGATCAGTATTCAGGAAAGTAAGCTCAATGCCCTCACTCATTTATATGATCAGCGTATGGCGGAATCCAGGCAAAATCAAAAACAAATTGAACGGGATGCCCGTCAAAAGGCCAGGGAAATAGTTGCTACGGCAAACAGCAGAATAGAGGCTGCAATACGGGAGATCAAAGAATCCGCCGCTGAAAAAAACACGGTTAAAAAAGCGCGTAAAAAGCTCGAAGATTTTAAAACGCAAAATGAAGAATCACTCGAACCGGAAATAATTAAGACATCTATTCCCATATCAAAAATATCTAAAGGTCAAAGGGCGCGTTCTATATCTTTCAATGTTAGCGGTACCATCGCCAAGGTCAATATTCCCAGGAAAGAGATCGTGCTGGAACGTGAAGGAATGCGGATGACCGTGCCTCTTTCTGATTTGGAGCTGATTTCTAAAAAGGGGAATCCCCTTGATGCCCAACCCGAACATCTTATAAACACAGAATCTGTTTCCGCTGATCTACCGAACCGGCTGGACCTGCGCGGTCTGGATACACAAGATGCAATTTCCGAACTTGAATTTTACTTAGACAGAATTGTACATAACAATTGGGAAGAAGTTACCATTGTCCACGGTAAGGGCACGGGCGCCCTGCGCAAAGCGGTACAACTGTATTTAAGTAAAAAAAAGAACATCTTCAGTTACCGTACAGGTCGCTATGGCGAGGGCGATACAGGGGTAACAATCGTTGGAATTTTAAAAAACAGTGAACAGTAAAGTTTTTGCGTTCTTCTATACAGTGCAACTAAAATTGCAATGCCTGGCAAAGATGCCGGATTTTAACTTTTTCTAATACAAAAGACCTGTTGACCGGCAATTTTATCATAATCTGTAATTCTTTTATCCCGGAGGTGCTGCATGACGGAAAAGATGTTTTTAATCGATGGATCGGCCTTGTATTATCGGAGTTATTTTGCCTTTATCCGTAATCCGCTGATCAACTCGAACGGTGAAGACACCTCGGTTACCTTTGGTTTTTTAAATACCCTTCTAAAGTTGATAAGCACTGAACAGCCGCATTACCTGACAGTCGTTTTTGATACCAGTGTGCCTACGTTCCGACATGAAATGTATGACAAATACAAGGCGACCCGGGAACGTATGCCGGAAGAGATGCGCGCCCAGTATCCCCGTCTGCTTTCGACTTTAAAAGGGCTTAATTTTTGCCTTATCGAGAAAGACCGTTTTGAAGCAGATGACATTATTGGTACCCTGGCCCAAAAGTATGCTTCATCCAATTTGCAGGTTTATATTGTCTCCGGCGATAAGGATATGGCCCAGCTTGTTAATAACAATACGTTTATGTATGCCGTTGGAAAAGGCCCCAAACCGGCGGACATCCTAAATGTGGATGGGGTTATTGATAAGTTTGGTGTTCGTCCGGATCAAATAATCGACTGGCTGGCATTGATGGGCGATGCCTCGGACAATATCCCCGGCGTCCCCAAGGTCGGAAAGGTAACCGCTCAAAAACTCCTGGCTGCTTATGAAAATCTCGATGGAATTTACACACATATTGACGAGGTTAAGGGCAAAATAAAGGAAAATTTAATCACTTATAAAGATGATGCCTATTTATCTCAAAAATTGGCAACCATCGAATTAAATACCCCTCTGGATATCGATTTAAAAGACCAGGAATTCAAACCCTGGGACCAGGAAACGGCAACATCTGTCTTGAAGGAACTTGAATTTCCGCAAATGCTGGGCCGGATGCTAAAATTAAGCGCTTTCCCGGAAGCGAAGAGTGTCGAACCTGAGCTGACCGCGAATAACCGTTCCCATAGCACATCCGATGTTACATACGAATTAATCGGCTCCATAAAAATGTTAGTCGGGTTGCTTGAAAAACTTAAAAGGACAAGGGGGTTTGTCTTCGATTTGGAAACCAGTGACCTGGACCCCTTTCAGGCGAAAATAGCCGGAATTGCCCTGAGTTGGGTTGAAGGTGTAGCTTATTATATTCCGCTTTCCCACCCGGATATAAGTCTTTCTTATAAAGAAACCCTCGACAAAATTAAACCAATCTTCGAAAACGTTACAATCCGTAAATATGGACAAAATCTAAAATTTGATACCGCTATTCTTGCTCATCACGGCATAGAAGTGCAAAACGTTTACTTTGATTCCATGTTGGCATCCTATGTTCTCAATCCGTCCAACCGGCAGCATGGCCTGGACGCTCTGGCCGAGAAACTCCTTGATTATACGATGATCCCTATAAAAGATTTAATCGGTAGCGGAAAAAATCAAAAAAGGATGACGGAGGTCCCTGCGGCAGAGGTCACGGCCTATGCCTGTGAAGATGCGGATATCACCCTGCGCATATGCAAAATACTTGAAGCACAAATAGATAACAGTGCAATGAAAAATCTTTTTTATAACCTTGAAATGCCCCTGATTGCTGTTTTGCGCACGATGGAGGAAAATGGTATCCGTATTGATCTGGATTTACTAAAAAGTATCTCCATTGATCTGGATGGACAGTTGAAAACATTGATTGATGAAATCCATAGAATTGCCGGTCATGAATTTAACATAAGTTCGCCTCAGCAATTGGGAAACATTTTATTTGAAGATTTGAAAATCCATGAAGAGCTTGGTAAACGCAAACCCAAAAAAACAAAAAGCGGGCAAATCTCCACATCGGAGCAAACACTGGAGCGCTATGCCGCCCATCCGGTTGTTCAAAAAGTCCTGGACTATCGTCAATTTACCAAGTTGAAAAACACTTACATAGACGCCTTCCCGGAACTGGTAAACCCGTTGACCGGGAAATTGCACACCTCGTATATGCAGGCCGTCGCCGCTACCGGACGCTTGTCATCAACAAACCCCAATCTTCAAAATATTCCCATCCGCACATCGCTGGGCAAAGAAATGCGCCGCGCTTTTATTCCATCACGTGACGATTATGTATTGCTGAGCGCAGACTATTCCCAGGTTGAACTCAGGATTATGGCACATCTCTCCGGCGATCCCGTCCTGATCGATGGTTTTATGCAGGGAGATGATATACACGCCGCGACTGCAGCGTCAATCTTCGATGTGGACATTCATCAGGTAACAGGCGATCAAAGAAGAAAAGCCAAGACGATTAATTTTGGGATTATGTATGGCATGAACAAATACGGGCTTGCCAATCGTTTGAATATCTCCGCGAGCGAGGCGGAAGAATTTATCTATAACTATTTTGCAACCTACCCCAATATTCAAATGTTTATGCGTGAAACGATCCGCCAGGCCCAGGAACAGGGTTATGTGGAAACGATGATGAACCGGCGCCGCTATCTGCCTGAAATCAAAAGTACAAACCGGAATATCCGTGAGTTTGCCGAACGCACGGCCATCAACACCCCCATACAAGGCTCTGCTGCCGATCTTATTAAGCAGGCCATGCTTAACGTCCATAATTTTATGATAGAAGAAGAACCGGCAGCCGCCATGTTGTTACAGGTGCATGATGAACTGGTTTTTGAAGTTGAAAAATCCATTGTTGACGAATTTGCCAATAAAATTGAAAACCTTATGTCCCATGCCATGCAATTAAGCGTTCCGTTGGTTGTAGAAAGCGGCAGCGGCGCCAATTGGCTGGAAGCACATGGTTAAAAACAGGAAATGATAAGGCACGGGGCAAGGTATTTTTGAATAAGTGATAATTGTGCCCGTCCGCAAGAAACTTACCACCCATTTAAAATATAGCAAACAATAAATTTCAAAAGCAGCACTTGAAAAGAATTAAATTTTGCTTAACTTGTATTATCCTATCTTTTTTAACCATCAAATTCTTTATAGTACATTCTTACATTGGGGGAGCAAGATGAAATATAATAGCCTTGGGGCCATGTTTATGGCCAAACGCACGGACATGCCACATAAAATCGCTTATAAATATAAACAAGATGGCAAATGGCTGTCCGTTACCTATGATGGGGCAGTGACTATGGGCGAACGTATTGCCGCCGGTCTTTTAGCCGAAGGGGTAAAACGCGGTGATAAAGTAGCAATAGTTTCATCCAACCAACTGGAGTGGGCCATTATCGATTATGCCGTTCTTTCGCTTGGCGCTGTCCTCGTTACGGTATATCCGTCCCTGCTTAGGGAACAGGTTCAGTATATCGTGAACGATTCGGAGGCCGTTGCAATATTTGCCCTTGATCAAACCCAGGTTCAAAAGATCAATGATGTGAAAGAAGGATTGACTTCCGCAAAATCATTTTACATAATCGATTATAAAAATACAGAAGCAAAGGATTATTGGAAGGGTCTTGATACCCTGATGGAAGAGGGCACAGAACGTCTGACGAAAGAGCCCGGTATAGTCAGCGATACCATTGCCACGGTGTCCGCCGATGATTGGGCAACCATTATTTATACATCCGGAACAACCGGTGAGCCGAAAGGTGCTATATTGACCCATGGCAATATGCTGTCTAATGTGGAAGCAGGATTGGAATGTTTGTCGGTAGGGCCGGATGATACCTTTTTAAGTTTTTTGCCCCTCAGCCATGTATTTGAACGGATGGCCGGACATTTTTTGCCATATTACAGCGGTGCAACTATCGCGTATGCAGAAAGCATTGATCTTGTCCCAGTTAACATGGGGGAAATAAACCCAACAATAATGATATCTGTTCCGCGTCTATATGAAAAGATGTATGCCCGTGTGTTGGAAAATGTCGAGTTGGGCTCGGGGGCCAAGCAAAAAATATTTCATTGGGCCGTTGGCGTTGGCAGGAAATATGTCAATAAAATCAGCAATAAACAATCCATTAACCCGGTGTTGCAAATAAAACGCAACCTGGCTTATAAACTTGTTTTTAGTAAACTGAGTGAACGTGTGGGCGGGAAAATCCGCTTCTTTGTAAGCGGTGGGGCGCCTTTGTCACCGGAGATAGCCGAATTTTTTGGCGCGGCCGGTTTGATTATATTGGAAGGATATGGGCTTACAGAAACATCGCCGCTGATTACGGTGAACAAAATGGAAAAATTCCGCTTTGGCACTGTTGGCCCCGCCGCACCAGGCGTGGAGGTTAAGATTGCCGAGGATGGTGAAATTTGCGCCAAGGGCCCAAATATCATGGTTGGTTATTATAAAAAGGAAGCGGAAACAAAAGAGGTGATTGACGATGACGGTTGGTTCCACACCGGTGATATCGGCCATTTAGATGAAGATGGATTCCTGAAAATCACCGATCGCAAGAAAAACATCCTGGTAACAGCCGGTGGCAAAAACATCGCACCACAGCCCATCGAAGGGATGATGATCACCAGTAAATACATCGAACAATGTACCATGATCGGTGACAAAAGGAAATTTTGCAGCGCAGTCATTGTCCCAACGGAAGAAACCCTGCAAAAGTGGGCCGACGCCAAGGGCTTAAAATACGCCAATTATAAGGAGCTTGTAAAATTACCGGGCGTAAAAGAATTGCTCTTGACCGAGATAGACCGCTTGTCCGGCAATGTGGCGCGTTATGAGAAAATAAAGAACATCGTGGTTGCAACCGCGCCATTCAGTATCGAAACCGGTGAGTTAACGCCCTCTTTAAAGGTGAAGAGAAAGGTCGTTGTCCAGGAATATTCCGCTGAGATTGAGGCGATATACAAAGATTAACCGCTGTCCGGGCTGTCTTTTTCAAGGCAGCCCTTTTTATGTCAGTTCTACACCCATAACAGGTCGATTTTTATTTCATGAAGAAGACAACATATGCCGCTTCCGGCGTTGATATTGCACGGGGGGCCGAGGCCCTGGAAAAGGTAAAAACACAAATCAGTTCCACATTTACTCCCGGGGTATTGGGTAGCGTAGGAGGATTTGGCGGATTGTTTGAACTGCCGTCCGGGTACAAACAACCGGTGCTTGTATCCAGTACCGATGGCGTTGGAACCAAACTGCGGGTGGCTGTCATGGCCGGTAAACACAACACTGTTGGCGAGGACCTGATCAATCACTGTGTAAACGACATCGCCGTGATGGGTGCCAAACCACTTTATTTTCTGGACTATTTCGGCACGGCACAATTGGACAAAGCGGTGTTTGCCGATGTCATTTCCGGTTTTGTCCGTGGTTGTAAGGAAAGCAATTGTGCCCTGATTGGTGGGGAAACGGCAGAAATGCCCGGTATTTATCATGGCCGGGATTACGATCTGTGCGGGACTATTGTCGGTATCATCGAAAAAGATGAGATCATTAGCGGTGAAAATATAAGATCAGGCGATATACTCATCGGTATTGCGTCCAACGGCTTACATACAAATGGTTATTCCCTGGCACGCAAAGTATTGTTCGGTCCATATAAGGCAGAAAGCTACATTGCCGAATTGGGCGGAACGCTTGCCGAAATCCTGCTAAAACCCCATACCTGCTACCTCGATACCATTCAGGCCTTATTACCGCTTGGCGTCAACGGTTTTGCTCACATTACCGGTGGTGGAATCATCGGCAATACACGGCGTATCCTGCAGGATGGGCAGCAATTGAGCATCCAATGGGATGCCTGGAAACGTCCGCCTATTTTTGATTTTATACAAAAAACGGGAAATGTACCGGAAGAGGACGCCCGCCAGGCTTTTAACCTTGGTATAGGCCTGGTAGCAATTATGGATAAAACCAAAGTTGATGATGCACAGGTTAAAATATTTGAAAAAGGGCACCGTTCCTGGCTTATCGGACAGGTGGAATAGAAACCTGGCCGACTGAGATACACGCTTATTTTATGTTAAACAGAGGGGAATTATGGTTCATGCTTTTATTGTAGCACTGGTCGCTTATCTTTTCGGATCATTTCCAACCGCGATCATAGCCGGAAAAATTCTAAAAAAAATTGATATCCGTGACCATGGCAGCGGAAATGCCGGAGCCACCAATGTTCTGCGTATTCTCGGCTGGAAAGCTGCATTAGTCGTATTGTTGATTGATATGCTCAAGGGTTTTGTGCCCGTGTTTTGGCTCACCGGTTTTATCGTAGGGCAGGGCGATATGGTCATTTATTTTCAAATACTGGCCGCTTTTGCAGCCATCGCCGGTCATATTTGGACGGTCTTTGCCGGGTTCCGCGGGGGGAAAGGCGTTGGTACGGCCGCCGGTGTGTTTTTGGGGTTGGCCCCTGCAGCTCTGCTTATTGCCTTGCTGGGATTTATTATAGTGGTTTTTCTTACACGTTATGTCTCCCTTGGATCACTAGTGGCCGCACTGATTTTTATCCTGACCGAAATTGTGCAAAAATATATGTTGCACATACCTGTTCCCGATGTTCTGCTCTATGTTAGCGGGCTGGTGGTCGCATTGATTTGGTTTGCGCATCGTGCCAATATCCAACGTCTGCTGGCCGGTAACGAAAGCAAAGTCAGTTTTAAAAGTAAAAACGAATAGGAGATTGTTTTATGAAAATTGCAATGATCGGTTCAGGAAGCTGGGGTACGGCGCTGGCATTGGTTTTAAATGAAAATGGCCATAAGGTAACATGTTGGACCCGGGACGCCTTTGTCGTTGAATCGGTGAGAACAAAACAGGAAAACGAAAAATACCTGCCCAAAATACCCATCCCGGATGGTTTGAACTTCACAACAGACCTTACGGCCTCCATCAGCGGGGCACAAGTAATCATTTCCGCCGTGCCTTCCCAGGTTACACGTGACGTTATAAAAAAACTCCGCCCACATCTTGACAACCCGGATGCTATTTTTGTAACCGTATCAAAAGGCATTGAAAATAAAACATATATGCGCATATCCGAAGTGCTGGCGGAAGCAGGCGGTATTTCAGCGGAGAAAATAGTCGTCCTGTCCGGGCCAAGCCATGCCGAGGAAGTTGCGCGTAAAATCCCCACCGCAATCGTATCGGCCTCGCAAAACATTGACTCCGCCCGGGTGGTGCAGGATATTTTTATGAATAAATATTTTCGGGTTTATGTCAATCGGGATGTGATAGGTGTAGAGCTTGGAGGGGCCTTAAAAAACATCATCGCCCTGGCGGCCGGTATTTGCGATGGCGCCGGATTTGGCGACAACACCAAGGCGGCTTTGATAACCCGTGGTCTGGTGGAGATCAACCGTATGGGAGTAGAGCTTGGCGCGCATAGCGATACCTTTGCGGGTCTTAGCGGCATGGGCGATCTTATTGTGACCTGTATGAGCCAGCATTCGCGGAACCGCTATGTAGGCGAGCAAATAGGTAAAGGCCGGAATTTACAGGATATCCTGGATGAAATGGTAATGGTGGCCGAAGGGGTCAAAACGACGCTTTCCGCCTATGAGCTGGCCCAAAAACACCATGTGGAAATGCCGATTACCAAACAGATTTATCATACGCTTTTTGATGGTAAATCACCGCACCAGGCCATGGTAGATCTGATGACACGTGCATCCAAACATGAAGACTGGAGTTGATAATATTTTGCCATTTATAATTTGTTTCTTCGATAAATAAGTTTAGACCCTTTATCTATGACACGAAACGCTAAAATTGAACGAGATAGAACTATAACAAAGAAGATTAAAAAAAGCTGGGTTACAAAGACGGATAGTGATTCACGGAATATTTCATTGAATCAAAGACCTTCACTATAAACAGAACTGTAAATATTTAAAGCATAGGCTTAGATCATGCTAAGTGAAAAAGAAATCATAAATTTGGTTAGCGAGTATGGTTCAAGGGTTAATCAGGGTCGTACGATCCAACAATTAATTACCGACAATGAATTGCCACGGTTAAAAGAATGTACCGTTTTACAGGGAAAGGTTTCTGATTCTGTTTTTGGTCCGGCGCTAAAAACAGCAAACGGTGTCCCTTTGCGTCTTATGTTCCGCAACAACCGAATTTCCACTCATGATGTCAATAGAGGTCTCATCCCTTTTAAAGATCAGGTTTTGGCACAAAACCACGATCTGATGCTGGGCATAGTAAGAGATGTTCTCGGCACATCCCAATTTTATATCCCCGGATTGAAAGCGTCATCCACGGTCATTCCAGCAGAAAATTTGCGATTGATTGCCCTGGAAAATGTAATCCGTATGTATATGGCAGAGAGCAGCACGTCCACGTCCCTCTATCAGCACTGGTTAAGCGCCAGGGCATCCAATATCGAATGGTTGGAATTTGCGGGCCATCGTTTAAAAACAAATGAGCTTCTCCCCAACGGTCGTTTGCCATACGTGTTGGACACACCGTCCACCAAGGACAAATCAGACCGTACCATCAATCCGGCCTATCTGACTGAAAACAATATTTGTACTGAAGATGAATACCGTCAAATTCGTAATGGAAGTTTGATGGCCTTTGGCATGGTCAGCCAATACCTGCGTGAACGCAATATGGTGCTCGTGGATACCAAGACGGAACACGGTGTAAATCATGCCGGTCAAATCGTTGTTGCCGATGAGGTTTACACCATGGATTCATCCCGGTTCTGGAAGATGGGTACGGATGGCCGTATAATCGTCCGTGACGGTAAACCGGTTTCATTCTCAAAGGAATTTGCCCGGGGCATGGTAACAGAAAAGGCTATGCAATTTACAGAAGGTCAGGTAAATCAAATTGCCGTACGCTATATTTCCGGTCTTCAGCTTTTAACGGGCAAAACTTTTAAACCGGATTTACGCCCCCGCGATCAACGCATTGTGGAATCGGTCAACTTAATACTTGACCATTTGTTGTAAGGCGAACGGAAGTGGGGAAAACAGGAGTTGGCTTTTGCTATTTGCCACGTATTCGGCATCGTTACCCGGGAACACCTTTAGATGAATCCCGGTGATGTAAATTAGTCCCCGATCTTCCGTAGTGCCGCTGTGCGAACAGCGCTATGGCTTTAAGATTCCCCATTGTAAAAAATCCTTCAATCATATTTCATTCCAATTTTAAAATGCTTACATTAAGCTCATCTGTTTTTATTTATAGAATTTAATTCCAACTTTTGAAGCATATCACAAATATGCCCGATAACCAATTGTAAATTTGTGATTTATCTAAATAAATCCCGATTACGGAGGAAAAATGCAAAAAATTGTAACCCTCACACGGCATATTATTGAAGAGGAACGCAAGCACCCAACAGCCACCGGTGATTTTACCGATTTGATGAACGATATCGCCTTTGCCGCAAAATTAATTTCATACCAGACCAATAAAGCGGGTTTACTTGGCGTGCTTGGTGAAGCAGGGAAAAAAAACATACAGGGCGAGGATGTGAAGAAATTAGATGTTTATGCCCATGAAACCATGTACCGCGCACTTGATCATGGTGGCCATCTATGCGTTATGGGTTCCGAAGAAGAAGAGCTTCCCATCCCTATTCCTGATGAATTTCCGGTGGGGAAATATGTTATCCTGTTCGATCCACTTGATGGTTCAAGCAATATTGATGCAAATGTAAGTGTAGGAACTATTTTCGCAATTTACCACCGTGTAACCCCGGAGAATACACCGGGCCAACTTGAAGACCTTCTACAACCGGGAATAAAGCAAATATGTGCCGGTTATGTAATTTATGGCTCCAGCACCATGTTGGTTTACACCACGGGCTCTGGTGTACATGGCTTTACGCTGGATCCCAGCTATGGTGA
Source organism: uncultured Calditrichaceae bacterium (assembly GCA_964456445.1). Taxonomy (GTDB): domain Bacteria; phylum Calditrichota; class Calditrichia; order Calditrichales; family J004; genus CAYWBI01. Next base: position 52,644 of record CAYWBI010000001.1, on the reverse strand, counting down.
ATTTGTTCTTTCCCATCCCAATCTGAGAATCCCGGAACGCGCAAAAATTTATAGTGTCAATGAAAGTAATTTTGATTATTGGGACCAAACGGTCAAGAACTATGTACACTATGTCAAGCAAATTGACCCGGCCACAAAACGACCGTTAAACTCACGTTATATCGGCAGTATGGTCAGTGATTTTCATCGGAACCTTCTTTATGGCGGTATTTTTTTATACCCGGCAAGCAAAACAGCGCCGGAAGGAAAATTACGGCTTGGCTATGAGGCCAACCCGATGGCCTTCATTTGTGAACAGGCAGGTGGAAAGGCCAGTGATGGAACCCGAAGGATTCTCGAAATCCCGCCCAAAGAGCTACATCAGCGGACGCCGCTTTATATTGGCTCAAAGTATGACGTGCAATTGTTAGAGAAGTTTATTAAAGGTGAAATGCCCTGAAATGCTTTATTGCATGGATAATAAAAATCATACATGTTTAGTTTTATCGTAATATGGGCCTGTTTTTCTTGAATGGGAAAACCAGGATAAATAAATTACGTGTTTGAATAATTCTTTGTTGAAAGGAAATAATGGCCGAAACTATAAAAATTCAAAATGTTGCCCGGTATGAGGGGAAAGAAGTAACAATAAAAGGATGGTTATATAACAAGCGTTCAAGTGGAAAGCTGCGCTTTATGCTGGTCCGTGATGGCAGCGCTATTATCCAATGTGTTGTTTTTAAAGGGGCTGTATCCGAAGAAGTATTTGATTTAGCAACACAAAGCACCCAGGAAAGTTCATTGATCGTAACCGGTACGGTTTCAAAAGATGATCGTTCGGCCATTGGTTTTGAATTGCAGGTTAGCAATTTAGAAATCATACATCTTGCCGTGGACTACCCGATTACGAAGAAGGAACACGGTACGGATTTTTTGATGGACCACCGTCATCTCTGGCTACGTTCGTCCAGGCAACATGCCATCTTGCGAATCCGTCATGAAATTATCCGGGCGGCCCGGGAATTTTTTGATAAGCGTGACTTTACGCTGGTGGATTCCCCAATATTTACGCCGAACGCGGCCGAGGGTACAACCAACTTATTTGAAACCGACTATTTTGACCAAAAAGCATATCTCACACAAAGCGGCCAGTTATATGCAGAGGCCTCTGCCATGGCCTTTGGCAATGTTTACACTTTCGGCCCGACTTTCCGTGCGGAAAAATCCAAGACCCGCCGGCATTTAACAGAATTCTGGATGATTGAACCCGAAATGGCATATTGTGATTTGCAGGATGATATGCAGGTGTCCGAGGAATTTATCACTCATATCGTAAAAAGTGTTTTAAAAAACCGCATACCGGAGCTAAAAGTACTTGAACGGGATATCTCCGCGCTTGAAGCTATTGAAGCGCCCTTTCCAAAAATCCATTATAAGGATGCCGTTAAAATATTAAAAGACAATGGCGTTGATTTTGAAGACGGGGATGATTTCGGCGCTACCGATGAAACGATCATCTCAAAACAATTTGATAAACCAGTTATTGTTTTTAATTATCCGGCAAGCATAAAAGCCTTTTATATGAAGCGTGATCCAAAGGAACCGGATGCGGCCCTGGCTATGGATATGCTTGCCCCCGAAGGCTATGGAGAAATAATTGGCGGTTCGCAGCGGGAAGACGATTATGAAACATTGTTAAACCGTATAAAAGAACATAATTTGCCGGAGAGCGCCTTTTCCTGGTATTTAGATTTACGACGCTATGGCTCGGTTCCACATGCCGGTTTTGGCCTGGGCATTGAGCGTACGGTGGCCTGGATTTGTGGCATAACCCATATTCGCGAAACAATTCCATTTCCGCGAACCATGACACGTTTAAATCCTTAGTAAAATGTTCCATGTAAAAAAATATTTGGTATCCGGCAGGGTACAGGGTGTTGGCTATCGCTGGTTTGTAAACACCGAAGCAAACAATTTGGGGCTTCAGGGATATGTTCGCAACCTGTCCGATGGACGAGTGGAAGTTATAGCCAAGGGTACATCCGAACAATTGGAAAATCTCGAAATGCGTTTACGCCAGGGACCGTCCTTTGCAAGGGTTTTAGACATCCAAATTGTGGACTATGAATTACCGTCCAAAATTAACGGCTTTAGTATCCGTTGACTCCGGCCATGTACAAATCTGTTGATTTTTTTGTGCCGGATGCTATAATAGCGACCGATCGAAACAGTTTGTGTTTTTACCAATTTTTAAGAAAGAATACCATGCAGGATATTATTAACGCTATACGGGACGTGCCGGATTTTCCATCCAAAGGAATTATCTTTAAAGATATTACCCCGATATTAAAAGACACGAAATTATTTTCCCGTGCCCTGGATTTGCTTCAGGACAAGATTGTGTCATTTGAAATTGATTATATATGTGGTATTGAATCACGGGGATTTATTTTTGCAGCTGCATTGGCCGACCGTTTAAACAAGGGATTTATTCCCATCCGCAAACCGGGCAAGTTACCGGCCGATACATACAGTGAATCCTATGAACTGGAATATGGGAAGAATACACTCGAAATCCATAAAGATGCCCTTAATAAAGACGATCGTGTTGTGATTATTGATGACCTTTTGGCAACCGGAGGCACCGTTGCTGCCGCAAACCGGCTTATCGAACGTTGTAACGCAAGTGTTGTACTGGATTTGTTTCTTGTCGAACTTGATTTTTTGCTGGGGCGTAATAAATTGACATCGTACACTATAGAGTCTATTATAAACTTTTCCTAAAAAAAGATATCAGGTAGTTTTAATTAAATTCTTTACATGACTATTTTAACCAAGAATACGCATTTATCATATACAGGCCGAAGTTGGGGCCGGTAAATTATTGATTTGGAGATATTATGAAACACCGCATGAGCTTAATGATCATATTGTTTTTTGTTGCATCCCTCAGCGCCGGAAATGAATGGTTCAGGTTATATCAACAAGGACAAAAATTGATGCAGGCCAAAAAATACGAACAGGCAGTAGATAAATTTTATGCAGCGCTTCAGATAAAAGGGGATGACCTGGAACATGTTCGCACCTATGGGATGCACTTTATAAAATATTATCCAAACAGGGAATTGGGCATTGCATTTTATTTTCTGGGTCAAAAAAAGCGTGCGCTAAAATATCTCACCACATCGCTGCGAATGTCCGCAACCCCACGCGCACGCAGGTATTTTCGGAAATTACGCAATGAATATACTGAGGAAAAACCCAAACCGGTTGTAAAGCCCGTACCCAAAAAACAGCCCCCTTCAAAATTGATCGTTGGCAAAAAAACAATAAAATTGGTAGGCGAACGAATGAGCCTTGCCGTGCTTCCCTTTGACAATAAAGGCACAAGTAAGGATTTTGGCGAGGTTGTATTGGATAAGATGATTACAGCTTTGGTTAATAAGAATCGCTTTAAAGTGATTGAACGCGCACAATTGGAAAAAATACTCAAGGAACAGCAACTTGGTCAATCCGGCATTCTTGATGCTTCCACGGCAGCACAAATAGGTAAAGGTATAGGGGTGGACGGCATTGTGATCGGCTCGGTTACACAAAGCACAAATGGTTCCATAAGCATTGATGCCCGGATGATCGACACGGAATCTGCTGCGATAATTGAAGCGCACGATGCTTATAGTGGTTCCGGGGACATCCAAAACGTGAAGAATGTTATTGAAAATCTTGCCAATAAAATTGCAGAAGGTTTACCCCTGGTAGAAGGATTTGTGATCCGCTTAAACCAAAACAAAACGGTTGTATTGGACGCCGGACGCGTGGCTGGGATGAAGCGGGGCATTAAGTGTATATTGTATAAAGAAGGCGCCGAATTAAAACACCCGATTACCGGCGAAGTGTTGGGACGTGACACTAAAATTATAGCTGAAATATTGGTTACGGAAGTTTTTGAAAAATACTCGACCGCACGCTTAATAAAAAACTCATCCAATGAAGCGATAAATATTGGAGATAAGTTCTTAACAAAATAAGGAGGCCTTATGCATTTTAATCGAATGCTTGTTTTATTATTCGCTATGATAGCGATCTCATTCTCACAGGATTTTAATTTTACCGGAAACGGCGCCCGGGCCGCAGGCATGGGCTATGCATTTACCGGCGTTGCCGATGATGCAACTGCAATATCCTGGAATACAGCGGGTCTAACACAACTATACAGCATGGAGGCCAGCATCGTTGGGCGTCTTGGTTTTGGCAGTACGGAATTTACAGGTGTGAACGGATTGCCCACCGTTGACCGGGCATCAAAATTTAAAATCAACTTCGCCAGCTTTGTTGTACCATTTAAAATCGGCGAGATGAGAACAGTAGTAGGTGTTGCCTTCAAAAATCAGTATGATTTTACATCAGAAACAACATTTAGTTATACAGATAATTCATCAGAGACAATTGGAACTGACGGGGGAGTGAATGCTATTTCACCTGCAATTGCCATACAGATAAACGATTTACTATCTGTAGGTACGGCTTTTAATATTTATACAGGGTCTTCAAACGATTATTACAATAATAGTTTAGGTGCGGATCAGACAACCCCGAATTCAGATTACAGCGGGTCGTCAATTGATGTTGGTTTAATGCTAAAGCCAAATGAAATGATTTCAATTGGTGCCAATCTAAACCTGCCCCATGATTTAAAGTTTGACAACAATGCTGTTGCCGTTCCACTGTTTTATAGTATTGGTATTGGGTTCCATGCAACAGATAACCTGTTACTGGCCGCTGATTTCCAAAGCAGGGCCTGGTCAAATTCTGATGACTTTAAATTTTTGACGATAACGGGTTTGATACCGATTTAAACTCTATTCATCTTGGCGCAGAATATCTATTAACCAGCGGCAGCGCGGTTATTCCCCTAAGGATAGGTTTCTTTAACAACCCTCTTTTTCAATGGGATACTGATAAGAAACAAGTATCAGCCGCTGTTTTAACACTCGGTTCGGGATTGGTTCTTGGTCCAGTTGTACTGGACGTTTCCTACGAACTACAGGCCATTAAATATGATGTTGATTTTGGAACTTTCGGAACAGCGAGCAGAACGGATACCGATTCACGTGTTACATTTGGCGGTACGTTTCAATTTGGCGAATGAGTTATCGCCGAAGCAGGGAAACAGGCATTTTCCTTTTTAAGTTAATACGAGTATTGATTTTGCTTTAAAATAGTAAAGTCGTTAAGTTTAAACTGTTAAAACTGAAACCCGTTGAAAGACGGGTTTCGGTATTTATACGCCCCATTAGCTCAGTAGGATAGAGCGCGGGATTCCTAATCCCGGTGCCCAGGTTCGAATCCTGGATGGGGTACAATATAAATTAATTATATATATATTCAGCATATCAAATACGCATTGATGAAGGAGTCGATAATGTTAAAGGCGCAAAAAAAATATTCAAAAAAGGAATTAAAACACGATCCTTTAGTGGATAACATGCTCAAAGCCCAAACCTATTACGAAGACAATAAAAGTAAAATCACTAATATTACTGTTGCCGTCATAGTAATCGTTGCGGCGTTCCTTGTTTTTAATCATTTTCATACCAACACCATGGACAAAGCAGAGACCATCCTTGGTAAGGCCCAGGTGGAACTGGACCGCCTGAACACAGCCGGGGCGGAGTCGTATTTAACCATGCTGGTTGATGGCTATGCCGGAACAGACGCCGCTGATCAGGGATTGTTCCTGTTGGCAGGTGTAAAATATAAACAAAAGAAATATACCGAAGCCAGAGATGCCTATCAGAAATTTGTCGATTCTTACTCAGGCAGCGCCATTTTACTTTCATCCGGATATGCCGGTCTTGCTGCATGTTACGAGCAGGAAAAGGATTTTAAAATGGCTGCGGAAGCGTTTAAAACAGCATGGAACAAAGCCGGAGATTTACCACAGGCTGCAAATTATTTATATCAGGCAGGATTGGATTACCGGGCAAGTGGCAACACTGCCGAAGCAAAAGCAGCGTTCCAAAAGATTGTTGATGACTATCCCGGTTCTTCTTTAAAATTTAATGCACAGACAGAACTTATAACATTAGCTGTTAAATAATGTACGACTTGCAAAGAGATTCAAACTCGTTCATACAGGTTTATAAACGGATACCTTTGAATATAGTACGGGGCGAAGGCGTATATCTATATGATGACAAAGAAAAACCTTATCTCGATTTATTGGCTGGAATTGCCGTAAATGCCCTTGGCTACAACCATCCTGCCATTAATCGTGCTATTGAAAATCAAATAAAAAACAATCTTCATCTCAGCAACTATTTTATACAGGATATTCACTATAAATTCGCCGAGAAACTGCTTTCATTAACTCCGTACAAAAAATTGTTTCTTACAAACAGCGGAACCGAAGCGATAGAAGGTCTTCTTAAATTAGTAAAAAAATGGGGCAACCTTAACGATAGAGGACAAATTATTGCCTTTGAAGGAAGTTTCCATGGCCGTACTTTGGGGGCTCTAAGTTTGACCGGGCAAGAAAAATATCGTAAAGATTTTTACCCCTTGCTTCCGCAGGTTGATCTTTTGCCTGCAAATGACCAAAAGGCATTTGAAGCAGCAATCTCAAAAAATACATGTGCGGTATTCTTTGAAGGGTTATCCGGCGAGGGGGGCATAAAAGCCGTTTCAGATAAAATGCTCAAAAGCATATCTCAAGGACGCGATGTTTATGGATATAAAATTATTGTAGATGAAATTCAGTCCGGCGTTGGCAGGACAGGGCGCTTCTACTATTCGGAAAAGTTTGATTTTATTCCAAATGCAATTGCCAGTGCCAAAGGTTTGGGTGGTGGCTTGCCTTTAGGCGCCTTCCTTGTTGATGAAGAATTTTCCGGGCTCTTTCAGCTCGGTGAGCATGGAACAACGTATGGGGGCAACCCTTTGGCATGCGCTACAGGGCTTGCAGCAATTGACACCATAGGTGCACCTTCTTTTTTGAAGAACGTAAGCCAAAACGGGGCATATTTTATAAAGGCCCTGAACCGATTAAAAGATAAATTCCCACAATTAATTAAAGACGTCCGTGGCGAAGGACTGATGATTGGTGTAGAAGTATTTCATTCTGGCCTTGAAATGATGGCCGACGGGTATCATCAGGGGCTCCTTTTTAATGTTGCCGGCGCTGGATCAACATTACGTTTTGTGCCACCGCTTATTTTAGAAAAAAAACATGTGGACGAAGCTATCCGAATTTTAGAAAAGATTTTTGCTCATCATTAATAAATTGATTTTATTATCACTTTTTAAATTAACCTGGATTTAAGTCGTGGAAGATTATTTATTTTTAATATCCGTTATAATATTCCCGATTGCAATTGTCTTACTATCGTTTATCGCAGCAAAGACATTTTCATCAAAAAGACCCAGTGAAGAAAACCAACAAGGGGCTGTTTTGCCCTTTTCCGGAAAAATCACCCGTTTTCTTAAAATTACAACAATATTGTTGTTTATTGCTTCGCTCAGCCAAATACTAATCTTCCCGGCCTGGAGCAGCCATCTTAAGGATTTTCACTCCATTGTTTTTGGCGGAAGGTTTGATATCTTACAGCCATTGATTTTCATGTTCATACCGGTCATCATTATTTCATCCCTTGGATATTTGAATTTATACTTTAAATATATACCATCATTCCGAAAAAAATATTTACATCGATTGGCCATTATATTTAATGTTGTGCTAATAGTTAATTTGATCTGCTTTGGATATTATTATCTAAGCGGCATTTTGGGCTGGCTTATGCCACTGGTGATTTCTCCTGCCATTGTACATCAAGGCGTTGGTATTTGGGATGAAACATACCAGACTTTAACATTGCCAATATTAGGTTTTGTGATATTCTATCTGGCGAACAAGCGGTTTCAAAAGAAACGCTCACCCAGATCCATGCAAGTGTATAAGTTAACCTTTGTATTATTTACACTGCTGATATCTGCCTACCTTTATAACCTGTTTTTATCCTATTTTACTCAATCTGTATATCCCATGGACCGATTGGCGATATTTAACATAAACTTATTTTTTGCCGGTATTTTTATATTGATACTAATTGCCCTATTTATTACATCTTTTATATATCTGTATATAATTTACAGCACTCAGGACAAATTATTGGCCCGTCCATTTTCATGGGCTTATATATTAAAATTGGCCCGTATAAATCATTTAAGTAGCTTCTCGCTTGTTTTATTAATAGCTTTACCTTGGCTAATCAAACAATATTTTATTCTTTTTACATAATAAAAAACGGAAAAATATGTTTTCTCAAAAACTTTTATCACGTTTAAAAAATGCATATACATTAACCGTACTGACCGGCGCCGGGATTTCCGCTGAAAGCGGTGTGCCAACTTTTAGAGGAAAAAATGGTTTATGGAACAATTATCCGGTTGATAAATTAGCAACTATTGATGCATTGGAAAACAATCCAAAACTATTTTGGCAGTTTTACCGCTGGAGACGTGATCTGTTAAAAAAAATAAAACCAAATCTTGGGCATTACTCATTGGTCGATATTGAGAATTACTTTGAGGATTTTACACTGATAACCCAAAATGTTGATGATCTTCACCACAAAGCAGGTAGCACGAACATACTGGAGCTGCATGGCAATATAACTTTTAACCGTTGTACTTCTTGTAATCATCTCTCAAAGGTTGAATCATCGGTTATGGAAAATGAGGTTGAGAAATGTGATAAATGTGGTGGATTGGTAAAGCCCGATATCGTTCTGTTCGGGGAAGCCTTAAATCCTAAAATCCTTGCTAAAGCACAAGAGTTAAGTGCAACGTGCGAGGTTTTTTTCTCGATAGGCACATCGGCCCTTGTGGAACCGGCTGCGTCATTGCCCTATATTGCAAAGGGAAATGGCGCCTATGTTGTTGAGATAAACCCCGAAAAAACGGCCATTTCCGATGATATGGACGAGGTGATCCGGGGTGAAGCATCCAAAGTTTTAACGCAACTTGTAATGACCTTAGACCGTATTCGTTGATGATTGGCGGAGAAAACTGTGACGTACTATAAAAAAACAAAAAAGCTTGCAACCCTATTATTGTTGTTTTTTGTCCTTGGCTGTGCATATTATAACACTTTTTTTAATGCCGAAGAAAATTATCGCACCGGTCTGATAAAAAATGAAGAAGCAAAGCTAAAAAAATCCAGCAGGAAAAATCCGACCTATTTTAAAAAGGCGATCACCAAATCCTGGAAGGTTATCAACCAATATGGTGACTCAAGTTCCTGGGCGGATGACGCACTTTTTCTTATTGGCAAATCACATTATCAATTGGAAGAATATGACAAGGCGCGGGATATTTTTGAACAATTTTTAAAGAAGTACTTAAAATCCGAATACATTCCAAATGTACAACTGTGGCTGGGCAAGACATACCTTAAAGAAGACAAACCTGAAGAAGCTTTAAAAATTTATTCGGATATTCTGGAGAGCAATGGCACTGATGAAATCAAAGCCCAGGCACATGCAAACCTTGCCGATCTTTATTTTGACTCAGATGATTATTATAATGCCATAGATAATTACAATAAATGTCTGGCCCTAAGTAATGACAGCAAGTTAAGAGGGGCAACGGTTTATAAATTGGGCGACAGTTATTTTAAAGCAAAAAAATATAAACAGGCCATAGATAGCTATAAATTAGTGCTACAATCCGATTCACCTATTATTCGACAATTTTCTGCAATGAAAAGCATGGTCGATGCTTATTTGGAATTGGGCCAGAAAGAAGAGGCTCAGACTTTTCTAAAAAATTCCCTTCACAATGCCCGGTTTAAAACTTATTATTCACTTATTGCAGCCAAGTTGGCCAATATATATGAATTCCAGGGGGAATATAATTTTGCCATGGAAAATTATCATGACGTGCTAAAGACATACCCAAGAAAAGAAGGCGCCGCACTTGCTGCATTTTACATTGCACAACTGTATGAATTTGAATATGGACAATTTGATTCTGCAGAGGTTTATTACGATCGTGTCCGCACTGAATATCCCAGGTCCGAAGCAATCAAAGAAGCCAAAACCCGTTCTACACTACTCACTCAATATATAAAAATCCATAGCGGATTAAACAATGATATCAGTAATTTGTATAAACTCGAACATGGAGATTCGTCGTTAGTGGATAGTTTGGTGACAGGCAAGGATACCATTGAAGTAAATATTTCGGAAAATCAGCCAACACAGGATAGCAGCGCAACACAAGATGATTTAACAAATGATTCTCATACAATTGAGAATACAAATACCGGATATGAAAACACCGGGTTTTCTGAAAACGACCAAAACGTTAAAACTGTTGCCAAGACAGCGAAGAAAATAAAAGAAAAAAAAGTGGCCATAAGCCGTACACCGGAAGAAGTGCGGGAAAGCTTCAAGAAGAACAGTTACAAAATAGCAGAATATTTCCTGATTAACTATATGAACTATGATAGCGCGGAGTTCCGCTTCAATAATTTTATAAATCATTTCTCCGATTCCCTGCTTTTACCCCAGGCCTATTATTCGCTTTATTTTATCTACCATACCATTGACAAAGATAGCAGCAGGGCAGACTCCATTGCCGGTATTATCAAAACTAAATACAGAGACACTATTTACGGTCGAAAATTATTAGGTATTGATCTTAGTCAATCTGACGCAAAAGAAGAAAAAATTAAGCTTAAGTTTATCGAAGCAGAAAAGGCATTTACCGATAAACAATATCCGCAGGCTGTAAAACTATATAACTCCATCGCCAAACATGATTCCGGTACTGTCTGGGCTATAAAATCATTATATGCCGCAGCGTATATTTCGGAGAACTATCTTAAAAATCCGCATCAGGCGTTTACATATTATTCGCTATTGGCAAAGGGATACCCACAAACGGATCAGGGTAAAATTGCAATAAGAAAAGTAAAGCCATTGCCAAAACCCAAACCGGTTGAAAAAAAGAAAGAAAGTCAAAAAATAAAGACACGTATAAACAAGAAAATTTTCGACAAAGATAAAGAACAGATAAAATTACCTTTAAAAGATGACCGATAATAGACTATTAACAGCTCTGTTTGCAGGAATGTTATATTCGATGCTCTTCATCTCCTGTACAGTTGATCGCGGTTTACGTACCACTGCTAATTCTGATGGTAGCAAAAGATACGATCACAGCCGGATGCGAACGGTTAAGACAAACAAATATATTTCGGGTATATGTTCGTACTATGGTCAAAAATTTCAAGGCAAGAAAACGGCCAATGGGGAAATTTTTGATATGTATAAACTAACAGCAGCACATAAAACACTTCCCTTCGGTACATTGTTAAAAATTACAAATTTAATAAATTCCAAAACTGTTGTCGTTCGGATAAATGACCGCGGCCCATTTGTCAGGGGCAGGGAATTGGACCTATCCTATGCTGCCGCAAAAAAAATAGCAATGTTAGCCACAGGTACTACAAAATTTTCCGCGGAAATAATTTACATCCCGGCGAAAAATAATTTGTAGTGCATCTATCCTGTTTCTAATTTCAAAAATTATTAATTTAGAACTGAAAAACAAATATCGGAGAAGCTATGGGGAATTACACGGAATTAAACGATAAAAATTTTGAAGAAGAAGTATTAAAATCAGACATACCAGTAATCGTTGATTTTTGGGCAGAATGGTGTGCGCCATGTCGGCTTATCGGGCCCATCGTAGAAGAACTGGCAAGTGAATATACAGGTAAGGTAAAAGTTGGCAAGCTAAATGTGGATTTAAACTCTAAATCGTCCATGAGTTATGGTATCCGTTCTATTCCGACACTTTTATTTTTTAAAGACGGAAAACCCGTTGATCAAATTTTAGGCGCTGTACCGAGAAACGCCATCGAAGAACGTTTAAAAGCATTGCTGTAATAATAAATTTACCTGGCTACATCTATCTAAACAGCTGTTCTAATTGAGGGACGGCTGTTTTTATTTAGGGACATAAAATGAATACAGTAAAATATTTTGGCGATACCTCTTTTGTAAAAAGTATCACCACTTTAACCAATCGGCCAAAGCCACTCTTACCGGAGTTCGCCTTTATCGGGCGATCTAATGTGGGTAAGTCTTCCTTGCTCAATGCCGTTTTTAACCGGAAAAACCTGGTTAAGGTCTCTTCTACGCCCGGTAAAACACAACTAATAAATTATTTTATTACCGCCAATAAATTTTATTGTGTTGATTTGCCCGGTTATGGATACGCAAAGTTGCCGAAAACTTTAAAAGTTAAATGGCAAAAAATGTTAGAAGACTACGTTCTAAAGAATGATCATTTACAAATCATTTTTTTATTGATCGATTCCAGGCATGAACTACAAAAAAGTGATCAGGAAATGATTGCCTGGCTACAACATTTTGATCTTCCGTTTAAGATAATATTAAGTAAGACAGATAAATTAAACGTTAATGCACTGAGTAAACAATTAAAGTACTTTAGGGAATCTCTGCCAGGACTTGAGATTTTACCATTTTCGGTAAAAAATAATAAGTACATAATTAGTTTTAGGCTTCAGATAATTGAAAGCGCAAACTGAATACGTATTTTTCCTTGATTTAGTGGTGAATTATCTTATATTCCCATCAAGTTTATTGAGAGCGAAAAATTGACGACCGTCACAAATTAAAAATAATTGAAAATAGTTCTGTATTTCTTTTGTATATTATGCCGTTTAACCTAACGACGACTGAGCAATAGATACATTCCATTCAAAAGATTTCGCTTAGCCAACATGGAGGAAAATTGGCCGGCCAATCCAACGATAAAATTATTAGCCATATTCCGAATACTTCCGACCAAAGCAAACAAAATGAAGCTGCCTGGTTGAAGCTCAATAAAAATATTCAGGATGAACGCAGCTCTATTCAGCTTGGTGGTGGTACGGATAATATTTTAAAACAACACAATAAGAATCGTCTAACTGCCCGGGAACGTATCCACTTACTTGTAGATAGCGGGTCAAAATTTCATGAATTAGCGACTTATGCGGCTTTTGAAATGTATGCAGAGTGGGGTGGGGCGCCATGTGCCGGAGTGATAACCGGGCTTGGTTACATTGAGTCCAAACTTTGTATGATCATTGCCAATGACGCTACGGTAAAGGCTGGCTCCTTCTTCCCGATGACAGCAAAAAAAGTGATTCGGGCTCAAACTATCGCCCTGGAAAATCATATACCAACCATTTATCTTGTGGATTCCGCCGGTATTTTTCTTCCATTACAGGAAGATGTTTTTCCTGACACCGATGACTTTGGACGTGTCTTCTATCTTAATGCACGTATCTCAGCAAAGGGCATCCCACAAATAACAGCCATTATGGGGATGTGTGTGGCCGGCGGGGCATATTTACCTGTTATGACAGATAAAATATTGATGACCGAAGGCAGTGGACTTTTTCTGGCCGGACCGGCATTGGTAAAGGCTGCGATAGGGCAGGTGATTTCAGCTGAAGATTTGGGCGGAGCGAAAATGCATGCGGAAATGAGTGGCACAATTGATTTTAAAGAGAAGGACGATGTGGCCGCCTTAAATCATATCCGGGATTTTATAAAGCAAATGGGGGTACACGATGATTCCGGCATCATTCCACAGAAGGCAATTAAACCGTCCTATACGGTATCGGCTCTGCATCAATACCTTTCTGTTGAAGGTAACAAGGAATATGATATCCATGAGGTTCTGGCACGCATTGTGGACGACAGCAAATTTATTGCCTATAAAAAAGACTATGGCAAAACCCTTGTCTGCGGTTATGCACACATTGGTGGATATCCCGTGGGGATTGTTGCCAATCAAAAAAAACACATAATAAAAAAGGGTTCACCGCCAAAATTTGGTGGCGTTATCTATAGTGAAAGTGCCGATAAGGCAGCCCGTTTTATCATGGATTGTAATCAGAACAAAATACCTTTGCTTTTTATTCACGATGTAAATGGATTTATGGTTGGACGGGATGCAGAATATAGCGGTATTATTAAAGCCGGGGCAAAATTGGTAAATGTCGTTTCCAACTCCATTGTGCCAAAAATTTCATTAATTATCGGCGGCAGTTTTGGCGCCGGAAATTATGCCATGTGTGGCAAGGCATACGCTCCCAATTTTATCTTTGCCTGGCCCAATGCTAAATATGCCGTCATGGGGGGAAACCAGGCTGCCAATACCCTGTTAAGCATTAAAATCCACCAATTGGAAAAATCCGGTAAATCCCTTAACGAAGCTGATAAAAAGGAATTGTTCGAATCCATAAAATCAACATACGAGCATCAAAGTGATGCCCGCTATGCAGCCGCACGCCTATGGGTGGATGAAATTATTCTCCCCGAAGAAACCCGTGAGAAATTAATTGTTTCTTTAATGGCTGTGGTCAAAAATCCGGAAATTAAGAGTAAACAATTTAACCCCGGTGTTTTGCAAACATGAGCGACTATAGAACAATTATCGTCAGGGTAGAGGATAATCACGCAGATATCCGGCTTAACAGGCCCGAGGTGCGCAATGCCCTAAATACATTTATGGTCAATGAAATAAAATCAGCATTTGATGCATTAGAAAAAGATGCGTCAATAAAAACTATTACCATATCCGGTTCGGGAAAAGCTTTTTGCAGCGGGGCTGATATCGGGCACATGAAAAATTTACGTTCAAACTCTTTTGATGAAAACCTGGCAGATTCCAGAAATCTCGCTGAAATGTTTTCACGGATATATCATTGTCCTAAACCTACCGTTGCCGTTGTTGACGGCCCGGCGCTTGCGGGGGGATGTGGCTTAGCATCGGTTTGTGATTTTGTTTTGGCAAGCGAAAAAGCGATCTTTGGATACCCGGAGGTTAAAATCGGTTTTGTTGCTGCTATCGTTTCGGGTTATCTCATCCGTCAAATAGGCGAACGGAACGCCCGCGACCTTATGTTAACGGGCCGTATTGTTAGCGCTCAAGATGCGAAGAATATGGGGCTGATCAATATAGTATGTGACTGTAGTTCCTTAAAAAAAGAATCAACGGATTTAGTTCAAAAATTGCAGCAGAATTCTGCCATGGCCATGAAAATCAGTAAGGAAGTTCTTGCAAATTTCAATGGACATAAAATATCGGAAGATTTAGAAAATTTAGCTGAATTAAATGCACACATAAGGGAAACACCTGAATTCAAGGAAGGTGTTAATGCCTTTATTGAAAAGCGAAAACCTAACTGGATAAAAAATTAATTGGAGGCCTGAAATTATGCTGGTTCTTACACGGAGGCTTGGAGAAGCGATAACCATAAACGATGATATTAAAATTATCGTAGTTGAAATAGATGGTAATCAAGTAAAATTAGGAATTGAAGCCCCTAGAAATATTGAAATTTATAGAGAAGAATTATACAAAAAAATAAAAAAGGTTTCATTTGATGAGCAACGGGCAGCGGCAAGCAAAAAGGTTAGCGACTAAGAACACACCAAAAATTTTATCTTGAACTGGATTTATTTTTCGATAATTACAGGTATTGCGTTCGGCCTCCAGACCAGCTTTTTAAAATACGCATCGAAATATTTCCCAAAAGAGATCAGCCTGTCCACACTTTTTTTAGGCGCGGCGCTTATTCTTCTTCCAAAATTTATTTACACCTTCCAGATTATATCTCTACAGACATTCTTAATCGCCTTATTAATATCGTTTATAGTAAATATATTTGCCTTTAAATGGCTGACAATGGCCTTGCAGGTGACGCCATTGTCTATTGTTGCACCCTTCCTAAGCCTGACACCTTTGTTTTTATTTATAAGTGGTTGGTTAATTTTAGGAGAGGTTATAACCCTGAACCGGGCATTTGCCATTATAGTTATAATAACCGGATGTGTTCTTATTCAAATTCCCATTTTAAAGAAAGACACAAATATAAAACCAGGTTCCATACATGGTGTTTTAATGGCATTGGCCGTTTCTTTTCTCTGGAGTATAAGCGCTGCATTTGAAAAAATTGCCGTAAGCAACAGTTCTGTTTTTACGTATGCCTTCCTTATCCATCTTTTACTGGGCTTGTATTTCTTGCTAAAATTTAAAGGTAGAAAGGTTTTTATAAAATCGGCAACGGCTCAATTTAGGAAACGGCCCTATACCGTTCTCATCATGCTTGCATTTACCACAGCGTTGATGGCCTATACACAATACACAGCAATCACCCTTACATCGGTTACTTCGGTTATTGCCATAAAGAGGGCAGGGGTGTTGGTAAGTACGCTCATAGGGTTTATATATTTTAAGGAAAAAAATTATGCAAGCACCATTTCCGGGACACTTGTTATACTGGCCGGTATTTATGCCCTGAGTCTCCCGGATTAGAGTTGATGAATTTTCATCATGTTTTATAAATATTTTTTTCCTTTGTCATCAAAATAATTATCCACAAAACGTTCGGACTTTTCTTTTAGCTGTCCTATCAGGCTGGATTTATATTTTTTATGCAGTTCCTGGATTTTATCAAAAGCTTTATTCGGATCATCCGGTAAAGATTCCGGGTGGGCATTAAAATATATTTTTACAAATTCCACGGCGAGCGATTCTCTGTCCATATTATTTTTCCCTATTTAACAATAAATAAACCTGCGTTTACCGGAGGTTCTTAATCACTCCGGATAGTTTTTCTTACAAATATAATAATATTTCAATTTTTGGTCAATCCATAAATAATCTCAGCAGGGGACAGGAGCGGCTGCCAGTAAAATCAGATGGCACACTTTTCAACATTTTGACATGTATTAGTTTACATAATATATATTATATAACAATATGGTGGAAACATGTTGATGGTTGGGCTGTTTCTTTAGCTTTTATTTGCGCATGGTTTTTGCCGAATTTAAATTTCAGGATATCATTGCCGGTTGACAACGAATGATATGTTTAAAACTGCCCCAATGCCGGATATGAATAAAATATGGGACAAAAAAAAGCCTATGATTTCTCATAGGCTTATAAAACGACGGTTAAAGAATTAATTATCAGACAACAATATTCACCAGTCTTCCAGGAATGACAATAATCTTTTTTATTGCTTTTGTTTTAATCAGTTCGGGAATCCGGCCATATTTTAATGCCAATGCTTCAATGGAATTTTTATCCATGTTCACATCCACTTTCATCTTATCCCGTATTTTTCCATTGATCTGTATAACACATTCAATCAATTGTTCCTGTAGGTAAGCGTCATTATGTGTTGGCCAAACCTGTGATGATATTTCGTCAGCATGGCCAATACTCGCCCAAAGTTCTTCCGCTATATGAGGCGCAAAGGGATTAACTATCGTTAAAAATATATCGATTATTTCTCTGGGCACTTTTTTCCATTTGTATGCTTCGTTAACAAAAATCATCATAGCTGAAATGGCCGTGTTAAAACGCATGGCTTCAATGTCTTCCGTTACTTTTTTTATTGCTTTGTGCAAAATTTTTAATTGCCCGACATCTGCAACCCCGTTACTGATCCGGGAGTGAACTTCCCCGGTATCATCATCCATCACCAAACGCCAAAGCCGGTTTAAAAAGCGATGGACACCATCAACCCCGGTCATGCTCCACGGCTTCATTGCTTCCAGTGGTCCCATAAACATTTCGTACAATCGCAGGGAATCCGCTCCATAACGTTTTATAATATCATCCGGATTGATAACGTTGCCCCGGCTTTTACTCATTTTAAATGAACGTACATCAAGCCGGATATCCGGGTTGTTTTTCAAAAAAACATTACCATCAGAGCTTTCAACCTTATCTTCGGGTATAGCTATAGGATGGAGGCCTATCCGTACCCTGTCATCAGCATTTATATGCGCAAGTTGTGAATTGGAGTAATATTTTCCATCTTTATCGATATAGCTTGTATATTCAGCCTCGCCGAGTATCATACCCTGGTGTACCAGTTTTTGAAAAGGCTCCTTTGTTGATACAACACCTATATCAAAAAGCACCTTGTGCCAAAACCGGGCATATAATAAATGCAATACCGAGTGCTCTGCCCCGCCTACATATAAATCCACAGGCAGCCAATATTTTTCTTTTTCAGCTGAAATTAATTTCTGTTTGTTACCGGGGTCAATATAACGCAAATAATACCAGCAGGACCCGGCCCATTGGGGCATGGTATTAAATTCCCGGATATAGATTTTACCGTTGCGTTCAACAAATTTCCATGAATCGGGCGCCCGTGACAAGGGTGGTTTTGGCAAATCATCTTCGCTTTCCAGCGGCTGTGGTTTAAAATCATCCATTTCAGGCAGAGTAACCGGAAGATCATCCGTATCAACCGCAAAGGTCTCACCGCTTTCCGGATCATGCAAAATCGGAAACGGTTCCCCCCAATATCTTTGGCGGCTGAACAACCAATCGCGTAATTTATAATTTATTTTTCTTTTGCCAATACCTTTTTCTTCTAAATATTCAATCATCTTTTGTTTGGCATCCTGAACGCCCAACCCATTTAAAAAGTCGCTGTTTATCGCCGGGCCATCGGCGGTATAGGCCTTACCTGAAAACCCGGCCGGTGGTTGAACCGTCCGTATTATGGGCAAATCAAATATTTCAGCAAATTCATAGTCGCGTTCATCCTGCGCCGGGACAGCCATGATGGCGCCAAAACCATAACTGATCAATACATAATCTGCAATCCATACAGGGATTTTTTTATTGTTTACGGGATTTATTGCGTATGCCCCAGTGAACACCCCGGATTTGTCTTTGGACATTTCAGTTCGTTCCAAATCGCTTTTTCGTGAGGCTTCTGCCTGGTATTTTTTTACCAGACCTTTTTGCGCGGCTATGGTTATTTTATCAACAAGCGGATGTTCCGGCGCCAGGGCCATATAAGTTGCCCCAAAGAGTGTATCGGGGCGCGTTGTAAAGACTACAATTTCTTCATCGTGGCCATCCAGCTTAAAGTTTACTTCGGCCCCTTCGGATTTTCCTATCCAGTTGCGTTGCATTTCCTTTGTACTCTCGGGCCAGTCCAATCCTTCCAGGTCTTCCAAAAGGCGATCGGCATAAGCTGTAATTCTTAGCATCCATTGACGCATCGGACGGCGATAAACCGGGTGACTGCCACGTTCGCTCTTGCCATTAATCACTTCTTCATTGGCCAGAACAGTACCTAAGGCCGGGCACCAATTGACCGGGACATCCGCAAGATAAGCCAATCCTTTTTTATAAAGTTGGATAAAAATCCATTGTGTCCATTTGAAATAATTGGGGTCCGTTGTATCCACTTCCCTGTCCCAATCGTATGAAAAGCCGATGGCCTGTAACTGATGACGGAAATGATTAATGTTCTTAGCGGTTGTTACCCTGGGATGCGTCCCGGTTTCGATTGCATATTGCTCGGCAGGTAATCCAAAGGCGTCCCAGCCCATCGGGTGCATAACATTAAAACCTTTTAAGCGTTTATAGCGGGCAACAATATCCGTTGCAGTGTAGCCTTCCGGGTGCCCAACATGCAAACCGGCGCCGCTTGGATAAGGGAACATATCCAAAACATAAAATTTAGGTTTTTTTGTATCTACGTTTTCGGGGGTGGAAAAGGTATGCTGTTCCAGCCATTTTGACTGCCACTTTTTCTCGATTTTTGTGAAGGGGTATCCCATTGTCCGTCCTTTTAAACGAATTAAATATTATTTGATTTATTTTTCTTTTTGCCCGGAAAATATTTTTTAAGTTAGAAATATACGTGATTTTTATCAAGTGTGTTGTGGTTGTTCACATTGTGCTTCTATCCTGGGATAAGGCGGTATGGCGTACAGCTTCACTAAAACATGCTCAGGTCCGAATCTAAATTCTTATAAAAGCAGAAATAATTAAATAGAAGATAAGTGCGCTTAGGATGGAAATAAAATTTACCCCGTCATTGTTCAGCCATTGGCGCCCCTGTATCAGGACATTTTTCTTGCCGGAATTTGACATATTACGTTCAGTCCATTCGCCGCTATCTGTATCTTTGTATTGTGCTTGAAGTGATGCGCCCAAGAAGCTGTCTGTAAACGATGCCAGCAACCCGGATATGCTAAGCGCAAAAAGCTGTATAAAATTTAATTCAGACCAGAAAAAAACAAAAGCGCTAAGTGCAACAACGGCTGCGCCCAGAAAGGAACCCATCGTTCCCATAGCCGATATTGCCCCCGACCTTCCTTTGACAACCGGTTGAAAAGTTGTGATAAGTCTTGGAGTTGATCTGGAAAAAACACCCAATTCTGTGGCCCATGTATCGGCATTCGCCGCTGCAAGGGAAACGACATACAGAAAGAATAAAATATCAGTCGGTTCAAAAAAATAAGATGTCGCCAGGATCAGCGCTACGCCGCCATTTGCCAGAACCTGAAAGCCGTCTCTTTTTGAATTTTTTTCAAACATTAGGTCATACTTTTTTTTCTTCTGTTTTCCTGCCTTGCTCAAAAGGCTGGCGGAAATAAAAAAGGTAAGTATGGGGATTGTCCATTGCCAGCCGCCAACGCCAAAAATGACGACCGCTAATACAAAGGTCACCAAAGCACCGCCCAATTCCAAAAAGTGAAGTTTGTAGCTCAGCAGGCACAGGATCGATCCAAATAGTACTGCCCATAAAAATTGTTGTTGAAGCATTATGGGACGATCCATAAAAACGGTAAGGATTAGCGCTGTGGCAATACCGATGGAAATGTTATCAGAACCGTTCACTGATATCATTTCGGCCACGGCAATAAACAAACCGCCAATAACCGCGATAATTACAGGTGGGTAATTTGTTTCGGCCCCATTCCAGACGAGCAAAATATAAATTATTAGGGATGACGATATCCACATTGCAAGGCTGCCTGGAATGGTTTTTTTATCTTTTAAGACAATTATTGTCGTTGAATTTTTCCATTTTTGTCCAACCATGGCGGCGATGGCGTCCGCAAGGGCCAAAACAAGTACAAGTGAAAGAAATATTATTTTTTGTTGATCCCATAATAAGAGGGCCCCAACAAGAATTGTGAAAGGATAAAAGACCGTACCATAAGATTTACGATGGCTGCCCATCGCAGGCATGAGGTTAAATTTTAGTACAATGGCATTGATCAATGTAAACAGAAGGGAAAGAAAGGTGATGGGTTGCATTTCTCGGATATTGACCGAAAAAGCGGTAACTAGAAGCCCCACGACGATATGGATGAATTTGCGGGAAAATTCCTGAGGCAGATTTAATTTCTTTGCTGTGATCTCGGCCCCAGCGAGCAAAGCTATCAATGACGCCAAAAAATACCCGATGATTTGCCATTGATAGAGGGAGTGTGGAAGTATCAAAGAAATCATGGACACGGGTCTTTGTATGGGGTTGAGCTAAAACGGGAAAAGTAAAAAAAGTCGGGGTGAGAGGATTTGAACCTCCGGCCTCACCGTCCCGAACGGTGCGCGCTACCGGGCTGCGCCACACCCCGAATAAAGATTTTTAATTTAAATAGATGAGACAATCAAATCAAATAGAAAAACAAATTTTTTAAGCTTTCTGATTCATGTCATTCTTAGAAAAACGTAAGGAAACCCACACACCGACAACAAATGTTACAAGCGCGCCAAAACCATTTAAATCAAATGAAAATCCCGGGAATATCTGATAGAATGATCCTATAATCAATCCTAAAATTGTATACAAGGTTATTGATGGATAATTTTTTAGCGCCCTGTCCATGATCCTGGAAAAACCCAATATACCTATAACCACGCCTATGCCCAGCGAGACAAGTATAAACAACCTTATCCGGACCTCCTCCGGAAAACCGTACTTTATCAGCAATTGTGGCAAACCGCTCAGGGCCCCAAGAACAGTCCAATACCCACCAAGCAATATTAAAATAAAGGATCCGCTTACACCGGGTATAATCATTGCCGATGCCGCGATAACGCCGCTTATTAAAAAGAAAAAATAGTCACCTGTCCCGTAACCGCTAAAGGTTGTTACAAGTGCGTTGCCATCCGTTCCGGTAGATTGAAACATTGCCAAAATAACGACAACTGCCACACCAAGAATCATAGCAGTTCCCCTGCCCGGTGTTGGTCTCATATCGGAATGGGAATTTATCACAACGGGAACGCTGCCCAGAATTAGCCCCATAAAAAAATATACGGTCATCAAAGGATAATTTTGATAGGCCCAGGAAAGTAAACCGGCCAGGGCAACAACTGCGATAACAGAACCACCAAATAAAACAATGAGAAATTTAATATGTTCTTTGCGCCGTTTTTTATCCGAAATAAAATTACCGAGGGCGTCCATCAATTGCGCATAAATGCCAAAGACCACTGCAATAGTCCCTCCACTGACACCAGGAATTATATTGGCCACACCCATGGCCATGCCGACTAAAAACAAACGTATATATGCTGATTTTTTCATTTTCTTCCATTATGATGAGTCATTATTTTTTATTCCTTCCAGCCCTTTCGGCCAATCAAAGGTACAAAAGAAAGCTTATCAAGACTCTGCGTTACTACCTGACCGCCATCTTTTTTATATAGGGTCAATACTTGTTTCTGCTCATCACCAATGGGTACAAGCAATTTGCCATCATCCTGAAGTTGATCAATTATTTTCAGTGGACTAACCGGTGCCCCGGCTGTGATGATTATACTGTTATACGGCGCGTAGGTTTGCCATCCAAGCGTCCCGTCACCGATACGCGGGACAAAATGCATTCCCATGTCCATTAAGCGGTTTTGGGCTTTCTGGGACAGGGCTGCAACCCTCTCTACCGTAAACACCTGTGCGCCTAAGGCACAAAGCACTGCCGTTTGATAACCGGAACCCGTTCCAATTTCCAGGACACGGTCCCCTTTTTTTACTTTCAGGGTTTGTGTCATGATGGCTACGGTATAGGGGTGCGAAATAGTTTGACCATATCCTATTGGTAAAGCGGCTTCTTCATAAGCCCTGAATTCAGAACCCGGAGAAACAAATTTATGTCTTGGGATTTGTTGCATGGCCTTAAGTACGTTCGAATCGGTTATTCCCATGTCCTTTAGGCGGGCAATCATTTCATTTATTTTTCTTGTATAAACCACTTACGTCTTATTTCCCTGCTGATAAGTTTTATAAATCGGGCAGTATCCCTGAAATGGCCGATATGCGATCCGTGTTCCGTATAAATCGTTGATATATTTACAAACTCCGGTCGGAGATTCAAATCCGCTAAGCGAAAAAAAAATTCACTTTCCAACTGAAAGCCGTGTTCATCAAGATGAATATTACTTAATATATCCCGGTGAATAAAACGAAAGCCACATTGACTGTCCTGTACCGGAAAACCCGCCAACAATTCAACAATCCATGATGTTAACCGGTTTGAAACGGTCCGGTGCGGGGGCATTTGAGACCATTTAAAACTTCTTGCGCCCACGACACTCTTTATACTGCTATCTTGTGCCAACTGTTGCAGAAAATTTTTGATCTCTTCCGGATCATGCTGCAGGTCAGCGTCCATGCAACATAAGAAAGGATTATCCGAATTCATCAGAAACCAATCAAATCCCTCTTTTAAAGCTAAACCCTTTCCACCGTTTTTTGCCCTCCGGATAATTTTTATCGTTTTTGACACGCGTCCCGGCAACATTCCATCTGTTGAGCCATCATCCACTATACAAATTTTTCCTGGAGGATATGACAATGTCCCGAGCTTTTCTATTAATGTGCCAATAGTTGCACGTGCATTATAGGCCGGAATTAAAACATCATACGCCGGATAGCTTTCAATATTCTTTTTATTTGTACGCATATAATCCGGGGGGACAGAAACTGTCGATCACCCATCCTGATTTATCATAAAGGGAACACCTCAAAAAAAAGCCGGAGAACTGATTGTTTTCCGGCTTAATGTCGGAGCGACTGGATTTGAACCAGCGACCCCTTGAACCCCATTCAAGTACGCTACCAGGCTGCGCCACGCTCCGATTGGTTAAAATTAATATGCCAGCTATTTAAAATCAATCCCTATTGCTATTTAGTAACTCGCGAATTTCAATTAATTCATTCTTTATCTCTTGCAAAAGACGTTTATTTTCTTTTGTCGAAGTTGTGCTTTTATAGCCGGTCATTTCTTCATTTGCTTTTTCGTCTTTAGACTCCCAGGTGGAAAAATATTTGTTGGCCCCTTTTATCGTACGGCCTTCATCGTACAATAAAGTTTTTAATTTAAGAAGTATTTTTATATCGCCCTTTGTATAACGGCGGCTTCCCCCGGCTGTTTTTTCAGGATTTAGTACATCGATTACCGTTTCCCAATAACGTATCGTAGATTGTGGGGCATCAATGATTTCTGCCGCCTGACCAATGGAATATGTAAGCTTATCTAAATTCATGGTTAGAGTTATTTAATTTGACTGTTTAGATAACTTACAGTAAAGCTTTAAAATAATCCAGTTAATGCCATCCCTTTCTTCTGTTAAGATAGCGGTGTAAAACTTTGTCCGGCGGCTCATCACTAAAAACCTGGATATAATCAATATAATTTTCAAGAAACCCGGTGCTTAAAATTCGTATATGTTCCTGAATAAGTTTCTGATATTCCCGGCGGATATATTTGGTATCTGTTTTTATAATATACCCTTGTTCCATATCTTCAAATTCAATTTGCCCCTGGAAACCTAACTCCATTTCCTGACGGTCCAATACCTGCAGGACCAAAACTTCATGGTTGTTATATCTAAGGTGCCTAATACCTTCAAGCACCTTTTGCGGATCATCCAACAAATCTGAGATGATGATAATAAATGAACGTCGCTGTATTTTTTCGGCCATTTCATTTAGGACCGAAGCAATATTGGTTTGGTCTTGCGGCCTGGCAGCTGCAAGCGTGCTTTGGATTGTATTCAGATAGGTTGATACCGAGCGGGGTTGTAATTTTTTTAAAATCTTGTCGGCAAACAGGATCAATCCAGTGGCATCTTTTTGTTTTAACATTAAATAAGACAAGGATGCCGATAAAATTTTGGCATAATCTAATTTGGATAGATTTGAGCTGGAAAATCCCATCGAACGAGATGTATCAAGCAGAATATGACATCGTAGATTTGTTTCCTCCTCATACTGTTTGATATAATATCGTTCACTGCGCGCCAAAACTTTCCAGTCTAAATGTTTTAAGCTGTCACCTTGTTGATATGAGCGGTGTTCACTGAACTCAACACTAAAGCCATGAAAGGGGCTTTTATGTAATCCTGTTATAAAACCCTCCACCACTTGCCGGGCAATTAGTTCGAGATTTTCGACAGATGATATAAACCGGGAGTCTAAAAAAGTTGTTTTATCCATAAACGTTATTCCGGCAGTGAGCATCCACTCTGTTTTGCGGTAACCGTAAGTGTGTTCCGCATGAGCATAGCAATGGTCATCGGCCCTACCCCACCCGGAACCGGGGTGATAAATCGTACTTTATCCACAACATCGTTAAAATTTACATCACCAACAAGCTTATAGCCTCTTTTGGATTGTGGAGAATCCACGCGGTTTATACCAACATCGATCACTACCGCGCCTTCTTTTATAAACTCATTGGAAAAAAATGCAGCCTTGCCAATGGCTGCGATTAAAATATCTGCCTGCTTACAGATTTCCTGCATATTTTTTGTGTGGGAATGTACGGTTGTAACGGTAGCATTTGCATATCTGTTTTTCTGGATAAGCAAACTGGCCATGGGTTTACCTACAATATTGCTCCTGCCTGCTACAACAATATGTTTGCCATCGCTTTCAATTTGGTAATATTTCATAATTTCAATAATTCCCGCCGGTGTACATGGCAATACATAAGGTCGGCCAATACTTAATAACCCCACATTTTGGGGGTGAAAACAATCTACATCTTTTAATGGATTTATGGTATCGATTACTTTTTGCTCATTGATATCGCTGGGCAATGGCAGTTGCACCAATATACCGTGCACCGAGGCGTCGGTGTTCAGACGTTTGATTTCAACTAAAAGATCATTTTCAGAAATTGTTTGCGGAAGACGGATTGTATGGGATATAATCCCTAATTTTTCAGAGGCCTTTTGCTTATGCCGGACGTAAACGCTGGAAGCGGGGTCTTCACCAACGATGATCACGGTAAGTGAAGGATTGATATTTTTATTTTTTAAAAATTTTACCTGGGCAATCGACTTTTCATTTAGAGCGTCGGCAACGATCTTACCGCTTAATAATTTTCCCTGATCCATATTCATCCCTATCAATGTTAATACGTTCGATGGAAAGAGCTTTGCCCGTTTGGTCGTTCAATTTAACAAAAACACCGTTTAGGCGTGGATTTTGATTTGTTGTCTTGAAATACTTGAGCTGTTGTGAACGAAAGCGTTTGATGGCCGTATCCACATCCATACCAATAACACTATTGGCTGCGCCCGTCATGCCTACATCGGAAATATAGGCCGTGCCCTTTGGAAGGACACGGTTGTCCGCTGTTTGAACATGGGTATGCGTTCCGACGACTATGGAAACTTTGCCATCAAAATCCCAGGCAAATGCTTGTTTCTCCGCAGTTGCCTCGGCATGAAAATCCACGAATATAAATTTTGACTGTGATTTGAGTTCGGGTAAAATCGAATCGGTAAAGCGAAAGGGACAATCAATTGCCGGTAAAAAGGCACGGCCCTGTAAATTTAACACAGCCAGTGGGTTAATCCCCTTCTTTGCGATGAGCATATACCCGGTACCGGGATTATCCGGTGGATAATTTGCGGGTCGCAATGTTTTAAGTAAGGGATTTATCAATACATCGCTACTGTTTTTTTGAAAGCTGTGATTGCCGCCTGTGAGAACATCTGCGCCACATTCCAAAAGCTTTTCGGCATCTTTGCGACGTATGCCCTTGCCCATATCTGCGTTTTCACCATTTACAATACAGTAATCGATTTTCAAATCACGGATTAAACGAGGCATTAAATCACTGGCAATATCCAATCCTGCCTGGGCAACAATATCGCCAATAAATAAAATATTCATCCTACGCGTAATCCACCGAACGAAATTCACGGATTACATTGATTTTTAGTGGGGCTGTTTTTCCATAGTCCTTTTTAACACGGCGTGCGACATCGATGGCAATTTGATTACTCATGGCATCGTCTGCCTTGGTATGGTCAATAATAATGCGGATTTCTTTTCCGGACTGAATGGCATAGGCTGTTTTAACGCCCTCAAATGAATCGACAATTTCTTCGAGCGCTTTTAAACGTTTTACGTAATTTTCTATAACTTCCCTTTGTGCGCCAGGACGCTTGCGACTAATTTGATCTGCTATTTTAAGAATAAACGGCATTGGCGAGTTGGCCAATTCTTTATGGTTAAAAGCAAGAATTGCATTTAACACCAGGGGATGTTCTCCGTATTTTTTTATAAAATCATGTCCTACTTTTGAATAATCGGAATCAACAGCCTTGTTTAAGACCAAACCTATTTTATGTAATATCCCGGCGCGTCGGAGTAATTTTGTGTCAAGATCGAGCATCGCCCCCAGAATACCCGAAAGTTCGGCAACCTCCTTACAATGTTGTAGCACATTCTGCCCGTAGTTGGAACGGTATTTAAGTTTTCCAAGCGCTTTTACGATATCCGGATGTAAGCCAATAATGCTGAGTTCATGCAAGGCTTCTTCGCCGACTTCGGTGAAATATTCGTCCATTTCATTGGTAATTTTCTCATACATTTCTTCAATGCGACCAGGATGGATACGTCCATCGCTCACGAGGCGCTCCATGGTTACTTTGGCAACTTCCCTCCGGTAAGGGTCGAATGCACTAAGCAAGACAGCCAGAGGTGTATCGTCGACAATAACGTCAACACCGGTAACAATTTCAAATGAACGTATATTACGACCTTCCTTACCGATGATCCTGCCTTTCATATCGTCTGATGGCAAAGCAACGGTTGTAACTGTAGATTCGATGGTATTTGTGGCAACAATTTGTTCCATCGATGAAATTAAAATATTTCGCGCTTCTTCCGCGGCAGTTTTCTTTGCTTTTTCGGTAATGGAATAAACAGTGTGTACAGCCTCAGTTTTCGCTTCTTCAATAAGATTATCCATTAGAATTTTTTTAGCTTCTTCCGAAGTAAGCCCGGATAAATCTTCTAATTTATGGTTTGCTTCCTCAATAGCCATCTCTAATTTTTTCTGACGGATATTTAGGGAGTTTGCACGGTTATTGAGCTCCTTTTCAAACAGGAGGCTATCACGTTCTTTTTTAGCGACCAAATCAGCTTTGCGATCAATATTGTTATCTTTGGCCAACAACTCATTTTCAAATTTACCGAAGGAACTCTTTTTTTGCTGAAATTCTTCTTCAAGTTTCTGCCGCAGATTAAAATTTTCTTCTTCAACTTCCAGAAGTTTTTCTTTTTTTAAATTGTCCGCTTCCTGGGCAGCATCGGCTAAAATTATTTCCGCTTCTTTTATAACCCGCTTTTTACTGTTTTTACCGACAAAATTGTTTAACAACCAACCGGCGAGAAGACAAATAAAACCACCGATAAGCAAAAATAATATTTGCACTTTTTTCTCCTTCTATAATTGAAGGCAGCCGTAAAATAAAAAAAACCCTGCATTTGTATATTAAAAGGAACCGGAGATGACATAATGGGCACCTCCCAAATGTGTCATGCTTCCTCATTTAAGTGGCTTGCAATATCCATTTGGAGTCAGCTCCCTGATTTAATGGTGTTGGTCCATTTAGTGATACAAACACAGGGTATATTTTAAAATAATTGTTAGTCTTCCAATATCTCCGTAATTAAATGGTTCATTTTTCTTGCTTCTTCGTTCAATTGTCCCAAGAGTTTCTCCCGATATTGACGTTCCTGAAAAAGTTCTTCGGAAATGTTAAGCGCCGCCATTATCGCAATTTTTAAAACCGAACTTAGATTTTGAGATTTATCAATTTCACGCATTTTTAAATCAACATGACGTGCGATATCCTGTACGTATGTATCGCCGTCTTCAGAAACAAGAGAATATTCCGAACCAAATATATTTACTTTGATTTGTTCAGGAGCCATTTGGACCCTTATTCATTCTATACCAACACCGTTCCCTAAAACGTTTTGGCTGCCAATCATTTTTATCAAATGATTTATTCGCTTTAAAGATTCACTATTTATTGCTTTTAATTTTTCATTTTCCTGCTTCAATTGCAAGTTTTCTTTTTGGAAATTGATATTTCCAAGACTCTCCAACGCTGAGAGATTTGATTTTAAACTTTTATTTTCCCGATCCAAACGATAATTACTCTGTTTTAATTGTAAAACCTTATCTTCCAATTCGGTCAATAATTTCTGTAATTTATCAAACTGGTCTAATTTCATTATTTATCCCTAAGGGCCGCTGAATAAACTTTTTCTGCCTGATTGATGATTTTCTTGAAAATTTTGTCTATCTCAGCATCGTTTAAAGTTTTTACATCCGATTGAAAACGCAAACGAAAAGCAATGCTCTTTTTACCCGTTCCAACCTTATCCCCGGAGTAAACATCAAAAAGCTGAACATCGTTTACTAATTTCCCACCTTGTTTACGGATGAAGGTCAGCAGATCGGCCACGTTCAATTCGTCATCAACAATCAAAGCCAAATCCCGATCGGAAGATGGAAACTTCGGAATAGGTCTGTATTTTTTTCCGTCTTTTAAAAATCCTTCAATAACCGACAGATCAAGTTCGGCAAAAAACACATCCTTTTCAACTCCATAATTACCGATTATCCGATCCTGCACCTTGCCCGCCAGTCCCACAATCTTTTTGTTATAATATATTTGAACAGATAGATTGTTATCAAATTTCTTTTGATTAGGATATGAAACAAATTCGAGCCTGTCAAGAAGTAATTTCTCAAAAAAGGATTCTATAAGGCCTTTTATATCAAAGTAATCAACCTTACGGTGTTTGCCGTCCGACCAATGTTGAGGTAGCGCTTCCCCGGAAATGGCCATTGCACAATGAATTGGTTGTTCGGGAAGGGTATTATTGCCCCGGCTGTAAAACACCCTGCCAATTTCGAAAACCTGCATATCCGGCATGTTGCGCTTTACATTATGGGCCATTACGCTCAGGCATCCATGTAGCAACGTTGTGCGCATGCGTGAAAGGTCGTCACTGATGGGATTTATGATAACCACCGGGTCTTGCCCGTTTTCCAAAGCGGCGGCGGTGTCGCTCACCATAGAATTTGTAAAAATTTCCTGCAGTCCAAGTTCCAGGCAGGCCGCACGGATATTTGATAAATGCGCATCGGCCATTTTAGGGATTTGCTCAATACTAACAGGTTCGATCACACTTGTAGGCAACTGATCATAGCCTTTAAGACGGGCCACTTCCTCCACAAGGTCAATATCTTCTTTCAGATCAATTCTATAGGAAGGTGTGCTCATGCCCTGCCCTGTTTTTTTAATGCCAACCGATTGTAGTGTTTTCAGGATATCGGCATCGCTAAAATCCGTGCCTAAAATCCTGTTGACCCTATTGGGTTCAAATTTAATAACAGGAGGTGTGAGCGGACGGGGATAAACATCGACTGTGCCCCTGACAATTGTTCCGCTGGAAAGCTCGGCAATTAATTGTGCAGCCCTGTCCAGCGAATAAATCACATTGTTAAAGTCCGTGCCCTTTTCAAAACGTTGCGACGCATCGGTTATCAGACCTATCTTTCGGCAAGATGAAACAATATTTTCCGGGTTAAAATATGCGCTTTCGAGCAATACGCTGGTTGTTGATCGAGTTACCTCGGAATTCAGCCCCCCCATGATGCCGCCAATTGCCACGGCTTTTTCACCATCACAAATCATTATGGTATTTTCGGGCAATTCCCGTTCCCTGGAATCCAATGTAACAAATTTTTCTGAGGGTCGGCTTTTCCTGACAATTATTTTTTTACCGGAAATATTATCATAGTCAAAGGCATGTAATGGCTGGCCGAGTTCATTCAAAACAAAATTTGTAATATCCACAACATTATTAATCGGCCGCTGACCAATGGCTTCAAGTTTTTGCTTTAACCAGTCCGGAGATTCCTTAATTGTTACATTTTTTATAACCCGGGCGGCATATCGTGGGCAGCCTTCGGGATAATCAATTTGTACATCGATCAAATTTTTAGTTTGGGCCACACCGTCTTCTTTTATATTTACATCTGGTGTAACCACGTCTTTTCCGGTAAATGCGGCAATTTCACGGGCAATGCCGATGTGACTAAAACAATCCGCACGGTTTGGCGTAATAAACAAATCCAGGATATAGTCCTGGCTGCTTTTGAGATATTCTTTCATCCGGGTTCCAGGTTCGGCTATAGTTTCAAGGGGCCAAATACCGCTGGATGATTTTTCCAGCCCAAGCTCTTCCCTGGAACAGATCATCCCAATGGATTCTATGCCGCGGATTTTTGCCTTTTTTATTTTTATCCCGATTGGTAATCTCGCTCCAACCATTGCCACTGGAACAATTTGTCCGATCCGCACATTTGAAGCACCGCAAACTATTTGGCGCGTTTCACTACCTATATTAACCGAACAGATATTCAGTTTATCCGCGTCAGGATGTGGTTTAATGGTTTCAACGAGACCAATGACAACTTTTTCATCCACGTCGGGCGGGGCAATTATTTCCTCCACTTCCAAACCGGCATCGGTAATCTTTTGGGCAACTTCTTCTACAGTAAGATCGATATCGATGTATTCTTGAAGCCAATTATATGATATTTTCATTTGTATTCACTAAAATTGTTTTAAAAAACGCAAATCATTTTCAAAAAAAAGACGTATATCATTTACACCGTATTTTAACATGGCCACGCGGTCAATTCCCATTCCAAAAGCATAACCGGAATAAATCTTCGGATCAATTCCAACCGCCCGGAAAACATTGGGGTGCACCATGCCTGCGCCGGATATTTCCATCCAATTGCCATTAAACCAGACGTCATATTCTGCACTGGGTTCTGTAAACGGGAAAAAACTGGGGCGAAAACGCACCTTTGCGTCTTTGCCAAACATGCGGTGGGCAAAGGCCTGGATAACACCTTTCAAATCGGCAAAAGTCACATCATCACCAACCACCAGGCCTTCCACCTGATGAAAGAAGGGTGAATGGCTGGCATCGGGCGTATCTCTGCGGTAAACACGGCCGGGGGCTATGATGCGGATTGGAGGCTTGCGTTCTTCCATAACCCGGATCTGTACCGGAGAGGTGTGTGTGCGCAGCAGGATGTCTTCTGTAACATATAAAGTATCCTGCATGGCCCGTGCCGGATGCGATTTTGGAATGTTCAGCGCTTCGAAATTGTAATGGTCGGTCTCAACTTCGGGGCCGTCTTCAATAGCAAAGCCAAATGATTTAAATATATTTTTGATTTCTTCCGCCACGCGGATCAAAGGATGCATGTGCCCGCTAAAACGTTTACGTCCCGGCAGGGTCAAATCAATATATTCAGTGGATGTGTTTTGCCCGCTGGTTGCCTTAACTAAATTTTTGTATTTCTGCTCAACATCGTTCTTGAGCTTGTTCAACTGCGCCCCAAACTGCGGTTTTTGTTCATTCGCAACATCTTTAATAAAGGCAAAGGCATTGGTTATCAAACCTTTGCGCCCAAGATATTTTATGCGCAACCGTTCAAGACTGTCGGCGTTTGTAACGGCCTTAACATCGGCATTGAAACTGCTTCTGATTTGCTCTATTCTTTCCACATTCAAACCTGTAGGTAACAAAAAAAGGAAGTGCGTACGCACTTCCTTTAGATTAAAAAAAAATTATTTTAAGCAGAAACTTGATTAACAAGGGCTGCAAAATCTTCCGGGCGGCTAACCGCCAAATCGGCCAGGGCCTTACGGTTTAAATCAATTTTGGCGTTTTTAAGCTGGTTCATAAAAACAGAATAACTGACATTGTTTAAACGGCAGGCAGCATTTATACGCACAATCCATAATCCACGAAAATGTCTTTTTTTAACCCTACGGTCCCTATAGGCATAGGACCAGCCTTTTTCAACCTGGTCTTTTGCTGTTGCATACAAACGACTTTTACCCAGGCGGTAACCTTTGGCGGCCTTTAAAAGTTTGCGATGTCTTCTGCGGGCGGCCACATTATTGGTTGCTCTTGGCATTCTTTTCTCCCAACTTTATTTTAATATCATTCTTTTTACACGGGCGCTGTCAGCGTCGGTAACAATGGACTCTTGACGTAAATTACGTTTTCTCTTTGTCGATTTCTTTGTAAGAATATGGCTATGATAAGCGGAATGGCGCTTAATTTTGCCAGTAGCCGTTACGCGAAACCTTTTTGATGCACCTCGATTTGATTTCATCTTAGGCATGATGTTTTTCCCTTTCTATTTTAATACCATTATCATGGTCATATTACGTCCTTCGGATTTTATTGGCGCCTCGGCTTTGGCTATATCTTCCAGGCTTTCCTGCACCCTTTCGAGCACTTCTTTGCCAAAATGCTTATATGCCAACTCGCGTCCACGAAACTGAACCGTAAATTTGACCTTTTGGTTATGCTCAAGAAACGTACGGGCATGTTTTAGTTTAAAATCGAAATCGTGATCGTCGGTTTTTGGACGCATACGAATCTCTTTTACAGACACCGTGTGTTGTTTCTTTTTGCTTTCTTTGTCTTTCTTGCTTTGTTCGTATAAAAATTTCCCAAAGTCAAGAATTTTACAAACCGGCGGCTTAGCGTCTGGCGCTACTTCTACCAAATCCAGACCGGCATCTTGGGCTCGGGTCAAGGCTTCCTGGATAGTTACAATACCAACTGGTTTTATATTTTCATCAATTAAGCGAACTTCTACTGCCCGTATATCGTCATTTATGTTGACCTTAGGCTTAGACTTGGCGATAATCTTCTCCTTATTAACTAATTCTCTTCTAATTCATTTTTCAATCGGTCGATAAGCGCATCGGGTTTCATTGGCCCAAGATCGCCTTCACCTTTGTAGCGTACACTTATCATAGCGTCGCTTACTTCTTTATCCCCGATGATGAGCATATAACGTATTTTTTGCATTTCTGCTTCACGGATTTTATAACCGATTTTTTCATTGCGCTTATCAATATGGGCACGAAAACCTTTACCTCGCAAGTTTTTTAACAGCATATCGGCATATTCAAAATGACGGTCTGCTATCGGTAAAATCTCACACTGCACCGGCGCCAGCCATAAGGGAAAGTTACCGGCATAATGCTCAATTAAAATGCCGAAGAAACGCTCAATGGAGCCAAGCAAGGCACGATGTATGGTGATCGGTCGATAATTTTGGCCATCCTGGTCAACAAAGGTCAAGTCAAAGCCTTCGGGTAGGTTAAAATCTACCTGGATGGTTGAACATTGCCAGGAGCGGCCCAGAACGTCTTTAATTTTTATATCAATTTTAGGACCGTAAAAGACGCCTTCACCCGGGTCAATCGTATATTCCATTTCACTCGTTTCAAGTGCAGACTTCAAAGCATTTGTAGCCAGTTCCCAGTTTTCATCACTGCCCACCGATTTCTCCGGTCGCGTTGACAAATAGGTATCAAACTCGGTAAAGCCGAATTTACCCAACATATCGCGTACGAGTTGCAGCACATTTTTAATTTCTTCAGCTACATGCTTCGGGTGGCAATAGATATGCGCGTCATCCTGTGTAAAACCCCGCACGCGCATTAAACCGTGCAGCACCCCGGAACGTTCATAGCGATAAACGGTACCAAGCTCTGCAAATCGTATAGGTAAATCACGATAGCTGCGGATTTTTGATTTATATATTTCCATGTGGAAGGGACAATTCATCGGCTTGAGCTGGTATTCTACCTCATCGACTTCCATGGGACGAAACATGTTTTCCGAATAGAAACTGGTATGCCCGCTTGTGTTCCATAGATTTAACTTAGCAACATGTGGGGAATATACCAGATCATATCCATTTAGCAGGTGCTGATCTTTCCAGTATGTTTCAATTATATTTCGGATCAGTGCGCCTTTGGGATGCCATAAAATCAATCCGCTGCCTATGTCATCATTAATACTGAACAGCTCCAGCTCGCGCCCTAACTTGCGATGGTCCCGTTTCTTTGCTTCTTCGATGCGTTTTAAGTGGGCCTTTAATTCCTTTTTATCCGGATAATTAGTGGCATAGATACGCTGTAGCATTTTATTGTGCTCATCACCCTTCCAATAGGCCCCGGCCAGGGAGAGTAATTTGAAGTTCTTTCCTAATATTCCAGTGGATGCAACATGAGGGCCACGGCAAAGATCGATAAACTCGCCTTGTGAATAAGCAGTGATTGTTTCATTGAGTTCTTTTATCAGCTCAATTTTTAATTCTTCACCAAGCGAAGCAAAAAAACTCAGAGCCTCTTCCTTGTCAAGCGTTCTGCCGGTAACAGGCAGATCCTCATCGACGATTTTGGCCATTTCTTGTTCAATGGTATTTAAATCATTCGGGCTAAGCTTTTTATCCAGATCGATATCATAATAAAAACCATCGGCTATCGGTGGCCCAATACCAAGTTGTGCCTGAGGGTATAAGCGTTTTATAGCCTGCGCCATCAGATGTGCGGATGAGTGCCAAAAGACTTCCTTGCCCGGGGCATCCTTAAAGGTAAGGATGGAAAGTTCACCAGAGGTATCAAGCGGCGTATTTATCATGATTGTTTTACCATTGAATATAGCCGCTAAAGCCTTCTTTTTTAAAGAGTTACTTATTCCAGCCGCAATATCATATGGAGTCGTTCCTGCTTCAAAATCCTGAACAGATTGATCGGGAAAAGTAATGCTGATGTTTGACAAATCAAGTACCTTCTGTAAAAAATAAAAACATAAGACCACCTTTTTGTAATACAGGTGTTAACGTGGGACGAGAGAGATTCGAACTCACGACCTCTACGATGTCAACGTAGCGCTCTAACCAACTGAGCTATCGCCCCAAAAACAAGTGAGCAATTTACATGCTAAGGCTAATAAAATCAATCTTTTTGTAAATGAAAGCAAAAAAAAACCCTAAGCATGGTTTACTCAGGGTTTTGTGGGGAGAGAAGGATTCGAACCTTCGAAGACATAGAGTCGACAGATTTACAGTCTGTTGCGTTTGACCGCTTCGCTATCTCCCCGTGTGAGTTTTTAATATAAGGATTATTTTTAAATCGAGTCAACCCTAATTAATCTTTATTTTCCATTTTTTTATGCTGGGAATACAATGCCGGGGGAAAGGTTTTACCTGTCCATATTTGAAAACTTTTGTCGGCCTGGTTCAGCAGCATTGGCCAGCCATTTATACAATGCCCTACCCCATAATTCCGGGCCGATTTCAAAAACGGAGTTTGCTGCGGGTTATAGATCAGATCATAAGCTATCTGCGGATAATGGTTCAGTTTTGAAAAATCCAGAGGGGATGTGTTGCGCATATCGCCCATGCCGATGGATGTTGCATTCACAATAAGATCGACCATGGGCTGTTCCCGGCTTATGGCCTCCAATGGGTAAATTGCATCAACCTTTTGTGTTGCCCCACTCTGGGCAAGATGGGCCATTAAAAAACGTAAGCGTTGCTCGCTTCTGTTGGCAATGATCAGGTTAATATCTGTATAAGCATCCATCAGTGCATGGCATACAGCCATTGCTGCGCCCCCCGCACCAATAACAAGCGCACGGTTTATTTTTATATTTAGAACGGATAAGGGATGGATAAAACCCATTACATCGGTGTTATAGCCAATCCAGCGTTTCTCTTCTACGAGGATAGTGTTTACGGCGTTCACCCTTTGGGCCAGGGGATCAATCTCATCTAAATATGGTATAATTTTCTGTTTATAAGGCACGGTTATATTAAAGCCCCGGTAATCTTTATTCTTTAATTCGTTCACTATCTGGCCAAAAACTCCCGGCTTTATGGATAACTTTTTATATTCCCCGGGAATATGATGATAATTTAGTGCATAATTATGCAGTTCCGGTGAGCGGCTATGGTCAAGGGGAAAACCGATAATTGCAAGATTTACCTTATTTTGCATGTAACACCTTGTTTAAAACATCATAGAAACCGGGGAAGGATACGCCAATACAGTCCGTTGAATCCAACCGGACATCGGCCTCCGTTAACAGATTAGCAATGGCAAAGGACATGGCAATCCGATGATCTTCGTACGCATGAATTAAGCCACCACCCAATGGTTGTGGACCTTCCAGGGCAAAGCCATCCTCATATTCGTCAACTTCTACTCCAAGGACACGCAAATTAGAAACGGTGGCACGAATCCGGTCGGATTCTTTATAACGCAGTTCCCTGGCGTCCCTTAATTCAAACAATCCGCTTGACTGAGTGGCAATAATTGCCAGGATGGGAATTTCATCGATAATATTGGGTATGATATTCCCACTTAAATGAATATTTTTAAGGATTGAATAACGCACCCGCAGCCGCCCTGTCGGTTCGGGAACCGCTGCCGTTTCCTCTATTTCCAGTGATGCGCCCATTTTCTTTAAAACTTCTAATATTCCGCTACGGCTGGGATTAAGAGAGAGCTTTTCGATTGTCAAATCCGATCCTTCCAGGAGAAGAGCGGCAGCAATAAAAAAAGCGGATGAGGAAATGTCACCGGGTATGTCCATGCTTAAATCGGGGATAATATGTCCTTTGCGTACAACAATTACCCGTCCTTCTTCTCCTTCTGTCACGGACAGTCCCAACATACGTTCGGTGTGATCGCGTGTTGGAATTGTTTCGATGATCCGGGTTTCATCTTCACAGAACAAACCGGCCAGCAGCAAACTAGACTTGACCTGGGCCGATGCCACCGGCATTGAATAGGTTATACCGGTCATTCCTTTAGATGGACTAAACTTTAAAGGCAACTTGTTTTTATTGGATTTGATATTGGCCCCCATACGTAGTAAGGGATCAATTATCCGTCCCATGGGGCGTTTGCGCAAAGAATTATCGCCATCAATTATCGATGAAAAATGGCGGGTCGCCAATATGCCGCTTAGCAACCGGGTTGACGTCCCGGAATTGCGTGCATCCAAAACCTGTTGGGGCGCCTTCCAATTATCAGGATGGCGTCCATTGACAGTAAGGCTCCGCCCATCGAGTTCCCACTCCACTCCAAGAGCGTGCAGACACTGCAAAGTGGCCATGCAATCTTTATTAGGATTAAAATTATAAAAGACCGACCGTTTTTCAATAAGGGCAGAAAACAGCGCCGCGCGGTGCGAAATGGATTTGTCACCGCTAAAAGACACTATACCGTTGATGTTTTTTTTCATTAAGTGTAATGGTTTTCAATAAATGGAACAGCCCGCTTATGTACATGGGGCTTCAAAGATCACCTTTTCCTCTTTATGGAACCAGATTGGGTAGAACTCATGATGGATTTTTTCGATTTGCGTTCGTTTCACCTTAAAAGTTGGAGTTAACAAACCATTATCAATCGACCAGCTTTCTTTCATGATCACAGCTTTCTCAATTTTCTCATGGTTTTCAAGAGTGAAATTTATCGTTTCCATCATTTGTTCAAAACTTATTATAAGGTCTTCACGGGATTTCATTTTTCCGGAATCACTAAGGACAATCAGTGCAATGGGTTGCGGTATTCCCGTCCCTACAATGCAAATCTGGTCGATATCGCTGTTTTTCATAAATTCGACCTCGATCGGGGCGGGTGCAATATATTTTCCTTTATCGGTTTTAAACTGATCCTTTATTCGTCCGGTTATGGTCAAATAACCTTCATGGTCAAATTCACCTATATCACCGGTTTTAAGATAGCCGTCGTCATCAAACATGGCCGCTGTAAGTTGGGGCTCTTTGTAATACCCTTTCATAAGGCAACTGTTTTTAAGGCAAATCTCACCCTCCGGCGATAAGCGTACTTTTCCCCCGGGCAAAGGTTTGCCTACCGTACCCACTTTATTAGCTCCGGGTAAATTAAAATGGGAATATAAGCAATCTTCCGTCATACCATAAGCCTGAAATATGGTTAAACCTATTTTTTTATACCAATCCAGCAAACTGGTTGAAATGGGCGCTGCCCCGCTAAATATGTACGTAGCCTCTGCCAGACCTAATTTTGTTTTTAATTTTTGCTTAATAAGTTTTGAGACAAATGGAATGGCCAGTAGCGTATCAAGCTTTTTTTGGGACATCTTTTCTATGATTTTCTCCTGAAATTTTGCCCACAGTCGTGGGACAGCAAAAAACAGATGTGGTTGGGCAGCCTCAAGGTCTGCGGCAAATGTGTCAATGTTCTCCGGGAAGAAAAATGACACGCCCTGGAAATAGCCGTGTATTTCTATGCCAACCCGTTCCGCAATATGCGACAGGGGCAAAAAGGAGAAGAAACGTGCTGGGTTTGGATTGTTGAAAATGCTTAGGCACAAATTCCCCATACGTGTAAAATTGCCAATAGTATGCATGGCGCCTTTGGGATGGCCGGTCGTCCCCGATGTATAAATGATGCTTGTCATGCTTTCTTCGGCTTGCTTTGCAATTTCTTCGATTGGCCCATGTATAGAAACGATGTCTTCCCATAAGGTACCATCGGTTTCCCCATACAAGCCAACACCTATTTTGTGTATATCAGGAATGCCTGCCTTTTGCTCCTGATAGTTATCTAATTTACCAAGAATAATAGCGGCCGATTCGCTGTGTACAAGAATGTGATTGATGGTTTGTGCGTTTAACGTAGGATAGATCGGAACGGAAATATGGCCGGTCATCATAATTGCTAAATCCGCCAACATCCAATGGGCACAGTTTTTTGAGAGAAGCGCAATTTTGCTTTGCACGGGAAGGTTGTAGTCTTGTATTGCGCCGGCAATACGCTTGATTTCTTCCGCGCCTTGCCGGTATGTATATTTTTTTATTTCTCCGTTAACCGGTTGGGAAAGAAATAATTTATCGGGCGTATGCTCTGCCCAATATAAAAATGCATCCAGTGCTGAATTAAATTTTTCCATGGATTACCGTTTTGTTTTATGTGATCAAATGGCGGGCAGATGAATTGCATCCCCAAACAATAAAGTAAAATATGTGAAATATGGGAATATTTCAAGTTTGAAAATAAAAATGAACGCTCGAAAAAATTAGTGATCCTTAATCCGGTTTACCATAAAACAGATATTGAGAAAACGGGGAGAAAGACATTGTACCCTTGATGAAAAATTCTGGACAGCCTTCAGCAAGGGATGGCCGTATTTTTTATCGCCATTATAGGGGGGTGTTGGGAAGTTGGGCAAAAAGAACTGGAGTGAAGTAAACCGGGATAATACAAGGAATGCAAATTAAAGGGAAGTTGTTGACCTGATTGCTTTAAACTTTAACTACCGGGCTTCCATAAAAAACAAACAGCTTACAGAGAGAATAAAAAAGGAATAATAATCAACAGACATCGTTCTCATTATGCTGCTATCTATTCTCCGTTTTCCTTGCGCTCTTGCGATAGCCATCCATTAAAAAGCCAAGACCTATTGCAATCAGCAATATTGGCCAATAGGTAGCCAATAGTTCGTACATGCCCCAAATTGCCCATACCTGATAATAGTTTAGCAAGATCGGCATGGCAATCAATAAGGCCACAACCCCCAGGGACAAACCAAGAACACTTTGTCGTGAAATAAGATACGATAGAACCTCGCTTAAACCATACGCGACAGCCAATAAGGCAAACCCTAAGCGATCATTGACCGGAAAAACACCATTGTTCATCAATACAAGCATTCCTGCAAAAAACAGAAAAAAAAGGCCACTGGTAAGACCACGGCGGTTTGGGTTATATCTGGATTTATTTAATAGAACAAAGCCAATAAGGATACTAAAGGTTATGATCCAGATAACCCTGCTCAGGTATAACAATCCAAATTGGTGCAATAACAGTAGAACACCGGCGACTATCAGGGCAACGGGAAAGAAGTATGACTTATTCATTCGACGGCTCCCGGTTATTTATTTTCTGTGGGCCATAGGGCAAAAGAAGCGCCAATATGATATATGCCAAAATCCCTAAACCACCGCTGGAAATTGTAACCACAACCCATATAAGGCGTACAATGGTAACATCAATTTTAAAATATTCCGCCAGGCCCATACATACACCGGCCAACATCTTTCCTTGCTCTACACGAAAAAATCCGTTAAACATGCCCGCAGCATTGTCGTTAACTTTATTACTTGCCTCTTTCTTGTGAAAAATGATATAGAGGCCAAAGGCAATCAGGGCGATGGATAACAGACTCGCCCAGGGAAAGCGGTATATATGCAGATAGTAAAAAAAACCTAAATGTTTAAACAAAAAAACGATGCCAATGGCAATTAGGGTAAAGCCAACAAGTTTTGCCCCATCCGACGATGGCATGTTAACGGCCGGGCCGGTATCATCATCATCCTTAGGGATCACGATTATGGCAATGATATATGCCAAAATGCCTGCGCCGCCTATAATTGAAAAAACAACCCATGCCAGACGGATCAACAGCGGATCTACATCAAAATATTCTGCCAATCCACCACAAACACCGCTTATAACCCGGTTGGATGATGAGCGGTGGAGTTTTTTTTGTTTTCTGTCGGCTGACGAATATTCTGCTTGTTGTTCCATGATGGCCTCCTGATAATTGATTTAAACTTAAGGACGGCATGACTGTCTTTTTGTTTCAAATATCATGGTCAATATTTAAAATATCATAGGTAATAATACCGGCCGGTACCTGTATTTCCGCCCTTTCACCGATTTTTTTTCCAAGCAACCCCTTTCCTATCGGAGAGGCCACCGAGATTTTAAGAAGTTTTAAATCTGCTTCCTCAGCAGAAACAATGGTATAAACGATTTCCTTTTTGCGTTTGACGTCCATTACGGTAACTTTTGAAAAAATAGTCACCTGATCGGTGGAGAGTTCTGCGCTGTCTATGATCCTGGCCTTTGACAAACGAAGTTGTAACTGCAAAATTTTTGTTTCGACAAAAGATAATTCTTCACGAGCGGCATGATACTCTGCATTTTCTTTTAGATCACCATGATCGCGGGCGGTGGCCACTTTTTGAGAGACTTCCGGCCGCTTTACATACTTTAAGTCATGTAATTCCTGTTTTAATTTTTCCATTCCCTTTGGGGACAAATAAACGACATCCACGTTGGTTTCCTTTCTAAATATCTAATCTATTTGGTGTTTATTTGTGTAGATCAGGCGAGGTACTTTCTGCTGTCGCCCTTATTAATTGTTAAATAGATATCCGGCTATTTATTCTATTCGTCACTCTTGCGCTCAACAGAAAATACGCCTGGTAATTTGCTTATTTTATTTATAACCTTGGTCAAATGTTGTAAATCCTTCACCTGGATATTTAATTGGCCGTGGGCATACATATCTTCCGAAGAAAACTGCACACTTACAATATTTATTTCCTGTTTGGATACCGATAGCGTAATATCCCGTAACAGGTCTTTTCGGTCCTCGCCGATAATGGAAAGATGTACCAAATACTCCTGGTCCTTTTCCCGCTCCCATTCGACATCAATAATACGTTCCTTGTCTTCCAATAAATTGATCAGGTTTTTACAATCCCCCCGGTGGATTGAAACGCCCTTTCCACGT
Source organism: uncultured Calditrichaceae bacterium (assembly GCA_964456445.1). Lineage (GTDB taxonomy): Bacteria > Calditrichota > Calditrichia > Calditrichales > J004 > CAYWBI01. The sequence goes on along the minus strand of CAYWBI010000001.1, from coordinate 10,007 downwards.
GTCAGATAGCCAATAACATTGTCTCCCGGCACAGGATGGCAACATTTGGCAAAATTAATAAGCATATTGTCCATGCCCTGTACGCGGATGCCGGACAGGTTACGGGACCGTTTCAGATAGCGGGCAAAAAATGTTCCTTTTTCGTCCCCTTCATCGGTTTTCTTTTCAGGGAACATCTTGCGCATCAACATGTCCACAACAACTTCGCCCCGCCCGATGGCAATAACCAGGGATTCTTTATTGCTAAAGCCTAATTTCGGTATAATTTTTGCGAAATCGGGGCTTTTCTCGGTCAACTTATTTTTCTTTAAAAACTTAGTTAATATCTCCTGACCGATTTCTCTTGTTTGTACTTCTTGTATTTCGCGCAAGTATTTCTTTATCCAGTGACGGGCCTTGCTGGTTTTAACAAAGTTTATCCAGTCCTGACTTGGTGTTTGGTTTTGGGATGTAATTATTTCCACCTGGTCGCCACTGGTCAGAGTGGTGCGTAGGGGAACAATTTTTCCATTCACCTTTGCACCAATACAATGGTTGCCAACATTGGTATGGACGGCATAGGCAAAATCGATGGCGCTGGAACCCATTGGCAGTTTAAATAAATCGCCACGGGGCGTAAATAAAAAGACTTCATCATGGAAAAGATCAATTTTAAGGTCTTCCATGAACTCATCGCTGCTTTCATCGGATATCTGCCGGTTTAACAGATCCTTGACCCAGTTGATTGCTTTTTCAATATTTTCATCTTCGTCGGCGTCCGCCTGTTTATACTTCCAATGCGCGGCGATTCCATCTTCCGCCAGCATATGCATTGTTTTGGTGCGGATTTGTATTTCCACCATTTTGCCCTGCGGTCCGACAACGGTGGTATGCAAAGATTGATACCCATTGATCTTCGGCATGGCAATATAGTCTTTAAAACGGTCATACACCGGATTAAACAGGCTATGTACGATCCCAAGTGCATAATAACATTCTTCGACTTTATCGACAATGATACGGATAGCCATCAAATCGTAAATTTCTTCAAATGGCCTGTTACGCTTTTTCATTTTGTGATAAATGCTGGCCAGGCTCTTTGCCCGGCCGGATATGGTCATTTTAATGTTGCTTTTGGTCATTTCCCGGTTTATAGGGCCGGTTATGCTTTTAATGTAGCGTTCCCGTTCTTCACGGCTTAGCTTGACCTTATTTACCAGTTCCACGTAATTTTTCGGATGGATATGCTTTAAGGCCAGGTCTTCCAATTCCCATTTTACCGAGGCAATCCCGAACCGATGCGCCAGCGAGGCATAGATATCCCTTGTCTCCCTGGCGATACGCGGCCTTTTACGCTCAGGTACATAGTCCAATGTACGCATGTTATGCAGCCTGTCTGCAAACTTTATGATGATCACCCGAACATCGCTGGCCATGGAAAGCAGCATCTTTCGGAATGTCTCTGCTTGTTGTTCTTCCTTGCTCTGATATTTTAACCCACTGATCTTTGTTACACCATCTACCAACAGACTAACTTCACTGCCAAATTCGTCCTTGATATCCTCTAACTGGAAATCGGTATCTTCGACGACGTCGTGCAACAAGCCGGCAATTATTGTGTTCTCGTCCATCCGTAAACCGGCAAGGATTTTGGCCACGCTGATAACATGCAAAAGATATGGTTCACCGGAGTGCCGTTTTTGATGCAAATGGGCCTTTATGGCAAAACAATACGCCATGTTTAAGCGCTCTGCATCATATTCGGCAGAATACTCTTTTAACAAAGATGCGATCCCGTCCATGGTCGGATCAAATTTTTGGTGCATCTTCTTGATCAGCGTTTCATCTTTTGGCTGGAACATGTTTTTATAATCTGATTGTACTGTTTAATTTAATTAAATTGTATATCGCTTTTATCTTAGAAATCCGCGGAACTTAATACCGCAGTTTCATGGAACGCGCTTGGATCGCCAAATTTACCAAACTCTTTTAAAAAGGTCAGCCGAACGCTGCCAACCGGTCCGTTCCTTTGTTTACCAATAATAATTTCACACATGTTATGCGTACCTGTCCCGTCCTCAAATTCGCTGATGTTGTAATATTCCGGACGGTAAACGAAAAACACAACATCCGCATCCTGCTCAATAGCGCCCGATTCCCTAAGGTCCGAGAGCTGCGGTCTCTTCGATTTATCCCGCGTTTCGGTTGCGCGCGAAAGTTGGGACAGCGCAATAACGGGAATCTGAAGTTCCTTGGCTATCCCTTTTATCGAGCGGGAAATATGTGTAATTTCCTGTTGCCGGTTTTCCCCCTTCGTACCGTCCATTAACTGTAAATAATCGATCACAAGCATCTGGATATGGGCTTCTGACTTTAAACGGCGTGCTTTTGCCCGAAGTTCCAGAACGTTTAATGATGCCGTATCATCGATGTAGATTGGTGCGCTCATCAGAGTGGATGCATGTTTTGTCAGCCGCTCCATCTCTTGTTTGGATAATTTCCCGGTGCGCACAGCCATTTGGTTTACTTTTGCCTCGGTACAAAGCAAGCGCGTTACCAGTGCTTCCGCAGACATCTCAAGACTAAATATTCCGACAGGTTGACCATGACCTATGGCTGCATTTCGAGCAAGATTAAGCGCAAACGCCGTTTTCCCCATACTGGGCCGGCCCGCCAGAACCAGGAAATCGGCTTCCTGGAAACCGGCCGTCATCTCATCCAGTTTTTTATACCCGGAGGCCACACCTGTTACACCCGTGGTATTATTATGATACAATTCATCAATTCGCTCAAAGGTGGCATGCAGAATTTTTTGGATACCGGCAAATCCTTTCTGCATCCGTTTTTCAGATATTTCAAATATTTTAGACTCGGCCTGGTCAAGCAAGGTCTCTACTTCATCATTTTGAGAATATGCTTTTCCAATGATATCGGAACATTCCTTGATCAACATCCTGGAAAGGGCCTTTTGTTTGACAATTTCCAGGTAATTACCAATATTGGCCGATGATGGTGTGCTGTTCAATAATTCCGTTAAGTAAAAGGCGCCCCCCACCGCATCAAATTGATTTTGACGTTTTAGTTCCTCACTCAGCGTAACTAAGTCTATCTCCTTGCGCGCATCGAACATCTCGGAAACAACTTTAAATATTATTTTATGCGCTTCCCGGTAAAAAAAACTGGGATCAATCGATTCGATTGAAATGGATACCGCTTCTTCGTCCAGCAATAACGCGCCTAAAACCTTTTGCTCAATTTCAATTGCCTGAGGCGGCGTTTTAAGATAGTTTTCGGTCATGTTTGAATCAGTCATTTAACGGGCTCCAAATAGCAAACCTTCCGAGTTAAAATCCGATTCGGAAGGCTGTGTATTATGTTCTAAATTTTTTAAGTTTTTCTTATTAAAGGATAGTTTTATATCTGTTCAAAGTCAATAAAATTTACCGGACATTTAAATTAAATCTTATCGCTCATTAATCAGGCCATAAATATTTCAATTATATATTTTCTCTTACGCCCGGGAAAGGATGTGGTTTATTTTTTTTAAATCATCCCAGGCATTTTTTTTCCAGCGTGGGTTACGCAGTAACGCTGCCGGATGATAGGTCACAATAAAAGGGATATCCTGATAACTATGATCCTGTTCCCGCATCCGTGTCAGGGAATCTGTGGTTTTTAACAGCACCTGGGCAGAAATGCGGCCAAGACCGACAATGATTTTCGGGGAGATCATTTCAATTTGTCTTTTTAGGTAAGGCTCACATTGCGACACTTCATCGGGCAACGGATCACGATTACCTGGTGGACGGCATTTTAAAACATTGGCAATATAAACGTCTTCACGCTTAAGATGCATGGCATGCAGCATTTTTTCCAGCAGTTTTCCCGCCCTGCCAACAAATGGCAGGCCATTTAGGTCCTCGTCACGGCCCGGTGCCTCGCCTACAAAAAGGATATCCGCCTTGGGATTGCCCATGCCAAAAACAAAATTTGTACGGGTTTTGGAAAGCTCACATTTGGCACAGTGGTTTATTTCATGATAAAAACGCTGCATATCCGGATCGTTTTGGTGGATAAGGCTTTCGGAAAAGGCCGTTTTTTCCTTTTTGGTCCCCTTTCTGACAACGCTTGACGCTGACCTGACCACAGGCTGTGCCGGAAGTTCAATTGATGGTTCTAATCCAATCTCGCCGTCCATGTAAACAGTGTCGCCAAAAACAGTTTGTTGCCATTTTAAGGCTTGTAATACGTCATCAAGAATATTTTGCATAATTTTCGATGTAGTCCAGAATATGATTTGATGTTTCAAATTTGCTCATTAAGGAGAGTTGTTTGCTTTCCTTATTTGATATGATCAGTACACGGTTTGTTTCTGATGCAAACCCCGCGCCTTCTTCTCCGGGATCATTGGCGATGATAATATCCAGGCCCTTGCGATGAAGTTTTTCCAGGGAATTTTTATACAGATGCTGCGTTTCCACGGAAAAGCCAACAAAAAGCTGCCCTGCCTGTTTCTTTTCTTTTAGGGCCGATAATATATCGGTTGTCCTTCTTAGGCTAAGTTTTAAGTTGCCCCTGCCTTTTTTTATTTTATGTACCGATTGTTCCCCCAGGGTATAATCCGCTACAGCCGCGGACGAAATAAATATATCGCTATTGGTTATCAATTCATCCAGGGCCTGGTACATCTCGGCTGCGGAGCGTACCCGGACACAATTTAAATAAGCGGGCACCCGTACAGATGACGGCCCACAGACAAGCATCACCTCTGCCCCGCGGATATAAGCGGCACGGGCAAGCGCAATACCCATTTTACCGCTGGAACGGTTTGTAAGGAAGCGCACCGGATCGATATCTTCAGCTGTAGGACCAGCGCTTATAAGCAAGCGTCTGGATACGAAATCATGCATGGTAAATTTCCGCCAAAGCATATCCAGCACATCGCTACTGTCTGGCATTCCGTCTTTTTCACAAACCGGAATAAAGCCAGCGTCGCCTCCCCCATCTACCTTCCCAACAGTGAAATACAAACAATCACTATCCGCCCCATGCACCTGCTCCCGCTTATCGATAAAAACCAATTTTACTTCGCTCGATGCGGCCGGAGCAACATTAACGTTTGGCGCAAGTATATCCCATAATGGCCGGTATTTCTGATGCGTATCGGACGGGATTTGAAGTTTTATACCCGCATCTGTAATCTTTTTTAGATGCTGTATCACAAACCAGAGCTTTCCACTGGTGCGGTCAATGATCTGTAGTTGCATGGTATCTTCTTAAGAAAGAATAAGATTTTTTACATCTTCAACAGCCTTATCCAGATCATCATTTAGGATCACATGATCGAAATGATAAGCCTGGTCATACTCAAAGCGGATACGTTCCAGCCTTTTACGGATGGTTCTATCGTCCTCGCTCATACGGTCCCGGAGGCGTTTGACGAGTACTTCTTCACTCGGTGGTTTTATAAAAAAGAGTACAGAGTCCGGGTAAGCCTTTTTTATGGATTGCGCCCCCATGACGTCAATATCGAATACCACGCTTTTTCCGCTGGCGGTCATTTCATCTACCTTTTCGCGCAATGTCCCATAAAAATTACCATGCACCTGTTCATGTTCGAGAAAACGGTTTCTGCGCATAGCTTCATTAAATTGGTCAACCGTCATGAAAAAATAATCAACCCCATCCACTTCACCCGGTCTTTTGGGACGCGTTGTCGCCGATATCGATAACGCCAACTGAGGAAACATCGGCATAAGTTTTTTTATAATTGTCGTTTTACCGCCGCCACTTGGGGCCGAGAAGACAAGATGTTTTGATTTGATTGTAGGCAAATTATCCATAATTTTACTGTTTTCCTCATCATTCAATATTTTGTGCCTGCTCCCGGATTTTTTCAATTTCCTCCTTAATAAGGATAACGTCATGGGCCACATTAATGTTTGTGGTTTTTGAATTCATCGTATTTGCCTCACGGTGCATTTCCTGCAATAAAAAGGTCAGCTTCTTGCCCAGTTCACCGCCCTTTTGCAATTCTTTTTTAAATTGGATCAAGTGGCTTTGCAGACGTGTACATTCTTCGCTGATATCCACCTTATCGGAAATGAGCGCTATCTCCTGTTCCAGCCGCTCTTTATCTATTTTCTGAGCACCGATCAAATCAATCGAACGGTTTAATAATTTTTCAAAGTCCTTACGTGTGTTAGCAGGGGCAATTTCCGCAATTCGATCTGCCAGTGTCTGGATATGCTCTACCCGCGATGCCATATCTTCTTTTAGATGCATTCCTTCTTTTGTGCGCATTTTGATAAACGCATCCAGGGCCTGGTTTAATGTTTGTATCAGGATGTTTAAAAAGTTGTCATCGATCCGCTTCTCCATATCCTGTTCAAAAATATCCGGGAAGGCCATGACATGGCTCAGTTGAATCGGATCGCTTATATCAAATGTGCGGCGGATAGCGTTTAGGGCATGCATATAACCTGCCAAACGTTTCTCATTAATAAGCGCTTCCCCGCTTTCTTCGATGGCTTGTTTGATATCTATAAACACCGCAAGTTTTCCCCGGCAGACCTGTTTTTTTATCAGGTTCTTAAGATGCGCTTCCTGTGCGTTTAACGCCGCCGGCATCCTGAAATTTATATCGAGATAACGCCCGTTGACACTTTTTATTTCGATGACAATCGTAATGCCATCGATTGTATTTTCCGCTTTTCCGTAACCCGTCATGCTGTTCATTGCAAATCCCGTTCATTTTATCTATAAATCACCGATAAGAAGAATGTGGCAAACAATTAAATTATGCACAAAGATTATTGTGCACGTTAGCCAAATCACATCAATATCAAAAAAAAGTATTAAGTTATTTGGAATAATCGAATTTAAGCATATTTTGCCTTTTAATAAACAGTCTGGAAACAAATATCTAAAATGACAAAAAACTACTTTATCTTTTCTCGTCAAATTACCGAACTAAAAGCGCAAATAACAGGTTCGCAAATTGTGTCTATATACACCGAGAACAAGGATGAACTCACGATTTTACTGGAGAGGGAGCATGGGATAATGCGTTTGCTTCTCGGCGTCAATAAAGCCAGGCCTTATATTATTTTAAAAGATGCTGGTTCGAAAAAAGGACGTAAATTCAAATTTTTTCCTGCCGTATATGGTAAAACAATAAAAGATATTATGGGTATTCCAGGTAACAAGCACCTTATATTAAATATTGATTCATACGAAATTCAGGCGGTATTTTATGGCCCCGCGGCCAATGTGTATTTATTCCATCCAGATAAAAATTATCCGGATTTATTTAAATCATCACAAAAGATTGCAGCACCCGAAAGGGCCATTACGCTGCAAATGCCCGATACGGATTGTTTAACCGATTTGCTAAATACCGATAAGGACCTGCCTGTAACCACGTTTCTTAAAAGCAAATGCCCTGCATTGAATAACTTGATGCTAAACGAAATATTGACACGCGGTCGCTTTAACAATAAAACAAAAATCAGGGATTTGGACCGACCGGACGAATTATTTGATATATTTAAAAACTTTTACCATGAATTTATGTATGGGCCCGCCTACTTATATAAAAACCCGGAAGCGGGTTACCATCTTACTTTATTCAAGAGTATTTATCTTGAGGGACAGGGTTTTCAACCGGAAATATATGCGGATATCAACAAGGCCTGGGATATCTTCCTGTATAAAGGTGCCTATGCACGCAATTATATCAAGCTTAAAGATAAAATCAACAAGGCGCTACAAAAAGCCCGTCACAACATCGAAATATCCATGGGGCGTATTCATGACGCGGAAGATATAAACAAACACAAAAACGTTGCTGATCTTAAGGGAAATTTATTATTGACCAATCTGCATAAAATACGAAAAGGCAGTAAATATGTTGAGCTCAAAAACATTCTTGACGGCAGCAACGAGTTGATCGGTATCAAATTGAATCCATCAAAATCGATTGCTGAAAATGCCAACTATTATTTCAATAAATATAAAAATCAAAATGAAAAACTGGAAATATTGAAACTTAAAAAATCCATGTATGTAAAAGAGCTCATGGAACTTGACCTATTAACCACGGACGCGCAGAGCCGTTCAATAAAAACCCTGCAAAAACTTGAAGAAAAACTGATTGCCATGCATTTGTTGCCCGGCACAAATATATCAAGTACCGATCAAGATAGATTAAAGTTTTCCTTTAAAAGACTGATCATTGAAGGCGAATGGGATATATTTATCGGAAAGAACAATATTAATAATGACCTACTAACCTTTTCATTTGCAAACAAATGGGATATTTGGTTACATGCCCAGGGGGTTAGCGGATCACATGTAATTATACGCAGACTTTCCCGGCAACGTGAAATACCGCCTGCTGTTCTTGAAAAAGCGGCCCGGATAACAGCAGCCAACAGCAAGGCCAGGCATTCCGCCACCGTACCGGTTATTTTTACCGAAGCCCGGTTTGTTACACGCATTCGTAAAGCTTTGCCCGGAACGGTTAATGTACGCAATGAAAAAGTTATGTTTGTTGAACCTTTAAGTCTGAATAACTAATGAGAATACAACCTCTTATTTTTTTCGTTCTTGTTGTATGCGGCTTTTGGCCTGTTTCCGTGTTTTCCCAGAACAGTGACAGCGATAACATGGATATTTTGGAGGAGGCCAACTTACGCTTTAATCAACCCGATTCCAATCTCCGTGCGCAACTTATCGCGGCAGACGAAAACTTTATCACTTTACATCCGACGGCCACAATTTCAGCGGACCTGCTGTTTCATTTGATCAATCTGTACCGCGTCTCCGGAAAAACTTCGGATGTACTGTTCAATTCTTTTAAGCTGATCATTGTGTATGGTCAAAGCCCCCATGCGTCTTATGCCCGCAATATGGCCGATTCCATATTGGCAGAAAATCTGAATGCACCGTATTTGCCAAAGCACCCTGAAATGCTCAACACGGTTTACGGTCGTCCGGCGGAAGATAATTTTCGCCTGGCCTATCTGGATTTTATAAGCTTTCTTCATGCCGTTGAGATTCCGGTTCTTGATAGACGGACGATGGATGATATCCAAAACTATCAACGTTTATTTGTCGGCGCCGACCCCAATGATTTTGACGCGGTCCTCTCCTGGCAAGGTGATATTTACAAGCGTAATAAATTGTTTGTACGCGCCTGGATCGCTTGGCAACAGCTTATCACCGCTTACCCACAATCCACGTTTACGGCCAGCGGACACCTGCGTCTCGCACATCTTGCACTGGAACAGTTCCGGAATCCAACCGAAGCCCGCCACCTTTTACTGGAACTTATAAATCAACTGTCGGAATCAGCCACCACCGCGGATGCCCAATATTTTTTGGCACAAATTTTTGATTTCAATTTGAAGCAGAAGGACGAGGCGCTGAACAATTATCTTTTATTGGTAAAAGCCTTTCCTGATTGTCCTTTCCGGGCGGATGCGCTTTTACGTGCCGGGAAGTTATATAGTGAATCCCAAAAATACGATGAAGCGTTGGCCGTCTATATGCAGGTTGTAGAAGATTATAACCGGGCCCCGCAAGTAAGCGTAGCCCTGCAACGAATAATTTATCTTGATAAAAACATATTTAAAAATCCGCAACAGGCAAGCAGAAATTTACTTCTGCTTGCCCAACTTTTCCCCCAGCGTGGAGATGCCCCCGCTCTCTTGCTCGACGCTGCGCGAATAATGCTCTCACGACCAAAAAAGAAAAACGATGCCAGAGAGATTTTAAAGGAATTAGTAAAGACCTACCCCAACACCAAACAAGCACGGTCTGCTAAAAAACTGCTAAAATGATGTTACTATTCAGCTCAATGACGCCTTGCGTTCTAAATTATGACTTCAATATTTGTCGCCAACTTTTTAGATTTCTTTTTTTACCGCCAAGTCGCTAAAACGCTAAGTTTTTTTATTATTTTCTTTGCGCCTGTTATGTAAAAAGTCAATAGGATTTCCAACTATTTTTCCAAACAGGACATA